>JASFTE010000259.1:0-6803 GCA_050114035.1 Armatimonadota bacterium
GCCCGAGCCCCCCCAACGCCGCGTCTACTCGCCTCTGGTGCAGAAGCTCGCCGCCGAGCATGACGTTGACCTCTCGCTGGTCACGGGCACCGGCATTGGCGGCCGCGTGCGGAAGCAGGACGTGCTCGCCTTCGTCGAGCAGCCCGCCCCTGCCACACCGACACCCGCACCGCGCGCTCGCAGCGCCCCCGCAGCCCCGCCCGCAAGGCCCGAGGAGGCGGAGCAGCTCGTACCTTTCACCGGCATGCGCCGCGCCATCGCCGACCACATGATCCGCAGCAAGCAGACCTCCGCGCACGTCACCACCGTGGCCCAGGTGGACATGACGCGCATCGTGCAGTGGCGCGAGCGCAACAAACCCGACTTCGAGGAGCGCGAGGGCGCCAGGCTAACCTACATGCCCTTCATCATCCGCGCCACCACCGACGCCATCGGCCAGTTCTCCATCATGAACTCCTCGATGACCGAGGATGGCATCGTCATCAAGAGGCACGTCCACATGGGCGTTGCCGTGGCCGGGCCCGAGGGCCTGCTCGTGCCCGTCATCCGGCACGCCGACCACAGATCCGTGCCGGAGCTGGCGCGCATCTTGGCCGACGTGGCCGCCCGGGCGCGCGACGGGAAGCTGAAGCTCGACGAGGTCCAGGGCGGCACGTTCAGCATTACGAATCCCGGCGTGTACGGCGCGATCCTCTCCACGCCCATCATCAACCAGCCCCAGGCGGCCATCCTCGGCGTCGAGGCCATCCAGAAGATGCCGGTAGTCATCAACGACGCCATCGCCATCCGCGCCATGATGTACCTGTGTCTCTCGTACGACCACCGGATCGTGGATGGCGCCACGGCGGTGCAGTTCCTTCAGGCAGTTCGGCGCAATCTCGAGGACTTCGAGTTCCTCCGATAGGGGATCAACAGGGCATGGCCAGTGAAAGCAGCTACGACGTGGGCGTCATCGGCGGCGGTCCCGGCGGCTATGTCGCCGCGGTGCGGGCGGCGCAGCTCGGGCTGCGCACGGCTGTCGTGGAGAAGGAGAAGGTCGGCGGCGTCTGCCTGCACCACGGCTGCATTCCCTCGAAGGCGCTCCTGCACAGCGCCGAGCTCATGGAGCTCGCGAAGGTCGGCGGCCAGTTCGGCGTCAACGCCGAGGGCGTCACGTTCGACATGGGCCAGGCCATGGCGCACAAGGAGGCCGTCATCAAGCGGCTGCACAAGGGCACCGAGGGCCTCCTGCGGCACAACAACGTGGATCTCATCGCCGGCCATGGGGCGTTGGCCGGGCCCAAGGCCATTCGCGTCACCGGCGCCGAAGCCCACCCGGATCAGACTCTCTCCTGCGAGCACATCATCATCGCCACGGGCTCAAGACCCCGAAGCATCCCAGGGCTGGAGACCGACGGCGAGGTCGTCATCACAAGCGACGAGGGGCTCGAGCTAGAGTCCGTGCCAGAGTCCATCGCCGTCGTCGGCGGCGGCTACGTCGGAGTCGAGTTCGCCTACATGCTCGCCTGCCTCGGCTCCCAGGTCACGATCGTGGAACTCCTGCCGGCTCTTCTGCCCCTGCAGGACGAGATGGTGTCCTCCGAGATCGAGCGCGCCCTGCGCCGCCGCGGGGTCAGGGCCCTGACGGACGCGCGCGTGGAGGGGCTGGACCACAGACCCGGCGGCGCACAGGTGACGGTGACGAAGTCGGACGGCTCCGCCGACGCGCTGGACGTTGAGAAAGTCCTCGTCGCCGTCGGCCGAGAGCCCATCACGGATGACATCGGCCTTGAGGACGCCGGCGTCGAGGTCGGCGAGCAGGGCATCACGGTGCACGGCAAGATGCAGACCACGGTCCCCAGCATCTACGCCATCGGGGACGTGGTGGGCCGACTGCCCCTGGCGCATGTGGCCTCTGCCGAGGGGATCCTGGTCGCCGAGACCATCGCCCGCAACGACGTGCCCGAGCTGGAGTACGAGAAGATACCGAGCTGCGTGTACTGCCGGCCCGAGGTCGGGACTGTCGGAGTGACGGAGAAGCAGGCGCGCGAGGCCGGGCACGACGTGCGCATCGGTCAGTTCCGCTTCCTGGCCAACGGGAAGGCGCTTGCCCTCGGCGAGCGGGAGGGCATGGTCAAGGTGGTGGCGGACGCAAAGCACGGCGAGTTACTCGGCGTGCACATCGTCGGGCCCCATGCTACCGAGCTCATCGTCGAGTGCGGCCTCGCTATGACGCTCGAGGCCACCGACCGGGAGCTGGGCACAACGGTGCACCCGCATCCGACCCTATCGGAGGCGGTCATGGAGGCGGCGCGCGCCGCGGGCGGATGGGCGATACACGGGGTGTAAGCCCGAGCCGGTCGGCACCGCAGTGGTCGGCATTTCCTCGACCGCGAGAGGAAGCGTGGACGGGCGTCGCGGTTGGCGCTGCAGCGGCGTGCTGCCGCGGCGGGTGCCATGTGCCCTCGGGAGAGAGGGTGCTTTCCGGCTTTGGAATACCGCGTGCCCGTCCACGCACACGTCGACCGGCGGCGCATTACGCCCCAGGCCGGAACACATGGCTCCCGCTCGCCGGTTCTTTGGCGGCCGCATGCGCACACCATCCTTTTCGGTAGGCGCCCCCCCGGACTTGAGCACGTCGTCGCAGCGCGAGGCCAACGTAGTAGTTCTGTGACAGCGCCAGCGGGGTACTGAGGACGGGGATACTGTCAACGAGGGCTGGAAGAGAACCGCATCGAGACGCGGCGGCGCCCTGCCGCGCGGGCTGAGGCCGGAGATCACGGCCGGACGAGTTGGTCTACCATCTTGCTCGGCGTGGGCGGGTACTGCCGCTTGTTCCCGGCCACGGGGAGCGTGAAGGAGAACGTGCTCCCCTCCCGGAATTGGCTCTCCACCTCCACCTCGCCCCCGTGGCTTCCCACGATGAGCCTCACCAGCGGCAGACCCAATCCCGTGCCGCGCACCTCGCCTATGCTGGGGTCGCGCACACGGTAGAACTTCTCAAAGATGCGCGGCAGCGCCTCGTCCGGGATGCCGCGGCCCGTATCGGCCACGCTGACCTTCACCTGGCCATTGAGCGCCTGGATGAAGACGTCAACCTCCGCCCGATCCGGGCTGTACTTGATTGCGTTCCCGATGAGATTGTGCATCACACGCTCTATCTTGCGGCGATCGGCAAGTGCCGGCGGACAGTCGCCAAGGGTGTGCGCTCTCATCGTGATGCGCTTCGCCTCGGCCATCGGCCGCAGAGCCTGCAGGCAGCGATCCACCAGCCTCGGCATATCCACGCGCTCCAGATTCAGCTCTTCTCTGCCGGATTCCAGGCGGCTGATGTCGAGGAAGGCATCGATAAGGCTCGACAGGTACGTCGCCTGGCGGCGGATGACCTCAGCGCCCTTCTCCAGCGTCTCCGTGTCCACCGGGCCATCGTCGATCAGCTCGGCGTAACCCAGAATCGAGGTCAGCGGCGTGCGCAGTTCGTGCGTCGCGATGGACATGAGCTCGTCTTTCATCCGGGCGGCCGCCTTGAACTCTGTCACATCCACGATCGTGACCACGATGCCGATCGGCCGTTTCTCCAGCTCCGCCGGCACGCGGTTGGCTGTCACGAGCGAGCTCCGGCCCGTCCGGGGCAGGTCCACCTCGGCCGACCACGGCTCCGCCCGGGCAAACAACTCCACCAGCACGTCCGCGGCGTGCTGCTCCGGGACGAGCGCCGTCTCGCTCAGGAAGGGCACGAAGCTGCTTCCGGCCATCTGCTCGTCGGTGGCCCCGATCATCTCCAGAGCCTTGGGATTCCACGTCAGGGGGCGCCCCGCCAGATCGAACATGACCACGCCGTCGCTCACACTGCCCAGGACGGCCTGTGCCGCGGCACGTTCCTCCGCCGTCAGCGTCCGAATGGCCGACAGAGCCGCCAGGCGGCGTTCCAGGTTCTCGTCAGAGAAGGGCCCCGACGACGGACCCTGGCGCACATTCTCGTACAGCTCGTTGCGCGTCTGCGCGGCAAGAGCCTGCTCCATGGCCTCGGCGGCCATCAGGAGCTGGTCGCTGTTGAGCCCGTCGCCATCGCCCTGATACAGACCCAGCACCGCCCCGACATCGCCGTTGTCCGATAGCGGGATGTACACCGCCCGCCTGCAGTCGTCTCCCAACTCAAGCGCCTCTGTGGCCGAGTCGCAGCCCGACTCCATCAGGACGGCCTGGCCCGTATGCAGCGCCTCCCACATGCCCGTGTCCGAGCGACTCAGGTAGGTACCCCGGGCTCGTGGCGCCTCGCCCGGGCGGTAGGCGATGATGTTCCCCTTCTCCCGGAACATCGGCACACAGAGCGAGAAGGCGCTCACGGGCAGGCTTCTGGACAGTGACGACATCGCCGCCAGCAGAGGGGCATCCACACACTCGTAGCCGCCCTTCTCGTCGCCGTCCCGGTCCGTCAGCAACGTGCGCATCTCCGTGTTGATCAGGGCATTGGCCCGCCACAACTCGTGCAGGCTCAGGGCGACGTAGCTGAGCGCCAGTACGATGAGCAGCGGCACGACGCGGAGGAAGAACCCGCCGTACGCGAACAGGACCAGCGACAGCCCGCTGGCCAGTGCCAGCAGGCCCAATGCCAGGACCGCCTTGTCACCGGTCCGCAGATTCGGTAGTGCAATGCCGAACAGCACGCCGAGGACCACAATGCTCGCCATGTGCACCAGTGCGCCGGCCTCAGCGAGGAACGCTGCATTGAGGATCGTCGCGACGACGTTGGCCTGCAACTCGACTCTGGACATCAGCCCATCGTCGCCCTTCGCATACGGCGTGCGCACCGTGTCGCCGAGCGGCCCGACCAGCACGATCTTGTTGCTGCAGTTCTGGGCCAGGGACGGATCCTTCAGGAGTTTGCCCAACGGAATGATGTGCAGGGAACGCGCCGGCCCGGAGTAGTTGATCAGCATCCGGCCGCCGGCGCTCGACGGCATCCGCAGCGCGCCGTAGCCCACCTCGGTCTCCGTCACCACAACGGGCTCGTCCTCAGACACATCCAGCAGCGTGGCCACAACCTGCAGACCGAAGGCCAGTCGGCGGCCCGTCGGCCTCTCGCGCAGGAGCGGAACCCGACGCACCACACCGTCATCGCCGGCGTCCAGTGTGGTGTGTCCGACGGCGCGCGCCGCCTCCCGAAGCCCCTCCGGAGGCGCTCTCCGAGGCCGACCTGAGCGGCCAGTGCGCTGGTCCGGCAGCCCCAGCACCACGTTGTCGGCCTCGGCTATCTCCTCGGCCAGCGCATCGAGCTCGCCTGACGACGGTGAGCCATCAGACGCCGGCGCGACGGGTTCCGCGAAGGCGATGACCAGCGGCGTCGTGTGGCTCTCCCGCAGATGCCTCAGCAGTTCCAGGCACTGGCTCACAGACGACACGCTGGAGCCCGGCTCGCCAGCTGAGCCCTCGTCGGTGCCGACGATGACGATGTGGCGAGGCGCCGGGCGGGGGCCCCGCAGCCTGAAGAACCAGTCCAACGTGGCCGCGTCCACGCTGCGGAACACGCCGAGCCAGGCGCCTGCCGCCACGAGCACGCCGACACAGAGGCCGACTGCGGCCCCGGTCAGGCACCTGAAATGGAAGCCTCGCCGCTCCATGGGACTATTGCCGCTATTGGCGGTCAGTTGTCGGCTGATCGGCGGTGTCAGACCATGGTGGCAGATCGCACGCACGCGCCACCGGTCGGCGACTGCGCCGCAGCCGCCCAACATGGGCGCACGAGCCGATCTTGTAGCCCGTTGCCAAGGTGAATATACCGTGGGATGATGGGCGGGATAACCACGTTTTTGGGCTACACCATGCGTCTCCGACAGACCGAGCGGGGACCTTGTGGCCTGCGACACGCCGCGGTTGACCGGGCGTCCTGGCGTGGCTATAATCGCCCCGTGGAGCGCACATCACCAACGACACGCAGGTTCCGGAGGTGGGACGACATGCTCTGGATCGCCGGGGCTCTCGTCGTGGTCCTGTGTTCGCTCCTCCTCTCGCCGGCCGAGGCCGGTTACGGCACCCACCAGAAGCTCTTCCTGCCCCCCTGCTACTTCCATCTGCTCACCCATCTGAAGTGCCCCCTGTGCGGCCTCACCACGAGTCTCTGCCATATAGCCCGAGGCGAGCTGGCGGCGGCCCTGCGAGCCAACGTACTTGGCCCCATCGTCTGCCTCTTCGTCCTGGCGCAGATCCCCTTCCGCGCCGCCCGCCTCCTCGGCCGCCCGTTCCCAGTGCCGCGCTGGTGGTACCAGACCTGGCCCCTATGGACAGTACTGGCCTTCGGCCTCCTCTGCTGGCCCATCAACATCTACCTTCAGCTCCGCGGGGCCTGACTGGGTGGCCGCCCCATGCCTCCCCGTCAGTGCAGGACAGCAGCACTGCCCCGGGGAAGGAGAGCGTTTCCTGAACGTCTGTGTGTTACACCGGCACGTAAGGAGTCACTACCATGTTTCGTAACATGAGTCCGGGAGCGATTGGCATCCAGGCGAGCATGGCCGAGGTCCTGCCGTTGGCCAGGGACGCGGGGTTCGAGGGCATCGATCTGAACGTGGGCGAGGCAGCCAGGATTGCGCAGGAGACCTCCCTTGACGAGGTCAAGCGCATGTTCGACGACGCGGGCATGAAGATGGGCGGCTGGGGCCTGCCCGTGGACTTCCGCCGGGACGAGGACGCATTCCGCGAGGGCCTGGCGAAGCTGCCGGAGATGGCAGCCCTCGGCCAGGCCCTGGGCTGCACTCGTGTGCCCACCTGGGTGCGACCGGTCTCGGACGAGCTGACCTTCGAGGAGAATTTCCAGCTCCATGCCCGCC
>JASFTE010000260.1:0-6784 GCA_050114035.1 Armatimonadota bacterium
AGCACGGCGTACGCGTCGTAACCGGCGCGAGCGCGCCGCCGCGATTCGGCGCACGGTATCGCTCCCTGCGGTACACGGCGCCGGTGCATATCAACTACGCCGAGACGATGCCGTGGGACGTGGTGTGGCAGGGAAAGAAGAAGCGCGATGTGGTCGTCGATTTCCCGGGCCAGCCGCATCGCTTCGTCCTCTGGCGTGGCGCCTCGTACGTGGCGTGCTGGGCGTTCCCGAACACGTGGGTGACGTACGAGTGGCTCGAGGCGGAGCCGGACTTCTACGGCGCGGTCGGGTGCGTGGAGCCGCTGCATGACAAGTGGTGCGAGCACATGGACCTGCAAATCGTGAGCAGCACGCCGGCCCGGGCCGTCGTGCACTGGCGGTACGCGCTCACGGACCTGCACTGCAGGATCATTCGGGACGAGTGGGCGGACGAGTACTTCTACCTGTACCCCGACGCCACCGGGACGCGGAAGCTCGTGGCCCACATCAACCCCTACGCCTGGCACGAGGTGCAGGAGTGCATCTTCGTCAACCGGCCCGGTTGTCGGCCGTGGCAGAGCGTGGAGCCCCAGGCACTGACCTTCCTGAGTACGGCCGGTGACAGCGCCAGGCCCGTGTGGCCGGCGCCCCGCTTCACGGTGCGCGACTGGCCCGACTACGTGCTGACGGTGAACGTGCGCGGGCAGCGGGGGCCCTTCATGGCGCTGCCCGGGGAGGGCGCCTACGTGAAGGTGTGGGCGCCACCGTACGTGGACAAGCCGGGGCTGTTCAACTCCTACCTGCACTGGCCCGTCACCCACGGCGTGCGCACGACGTGGGTGGAGGGCGTGGAGCAGTTCCAGCGGCCGACGCACTCGAATCTGGTCAACGTGGTCAGCCCGGCGATGCAGGAGGGCGAGGGTCAGAGCCTGTGGGTCTGGCTCATCGGCATCGCACCGCCCGAGAGGCAACTCACTGAGGTGGCCGCCTGCTGGCTGCGGCCGGGCACGGTCGAGGTCGAGAGCGGCCGGGTGGAGTTCGAGGGCTACGACCAATCCCAGCGGGCGTACGTCCTCAACGCCGGGCGCAGTACGCGGCGCTGCCGGCTGAAGCTGGTGCCGGAGGCCCAGAATCCAGTGATCAATCCGGCGTTCGTCATCAAGGGCTGGAACGGGCCGGCGAAGGCACACGTGGCGGTAGCGAGGCAACTCGCCGTGGGCCGGGAGGACGGCGGAGGGACGTTAGTGCTGTGGGTTGAGGGTCGGTTCGAGGAGGCAGTGACGGTCGACGTGGGGCGCTGAGCAGTGCTGCCGCCCTGCCTGCTAGAGCTTCGCCGACGGCTGGCGCACTCTCTACTGGGCCCGGCCCCCGTGTTCTCGCAGGAGATCGGCCAGCTTCGGCCGCTTGCCAGCGATGGCGAGAGCCAGCGCCGTCTTCCCGTCCTCGCTCTTGGCGTTGACGTCAGCGCCCGCGGCCAGGAGAAGCTTGGCGACCTCGACTCGGGCGCCGTTCCGCTGACTGGTCCCATCGTCTGGCTCCTCGTCCTCCTCGGCGTCGTCCCCGAGCCAGTCGAAGAGCATGTCAGTGAAGCTCTCGCCGGCCGTACGGTGCAGCGGCGTCTCGCCCCGGCTGTTCGTTGAGTTGGGCTCGGCACCGGCCGCCAGCAGGAGCCGTGCGGCCTCGACGTGGCCCTCCACCGCAGCCTCGTGCAGGGGGGCGTTCTTGCGCTGATCCACAGCGTTCGCGTTGGCGCCCTTATCGAGCAGGGCCTTCACGACCTCGGGATACGGCACCCCCGCGTGCAGGGCCGTGGCGCCCTCCGCCGTCCCTGCATTGATGTCCGCGCCCTTGTCCAGCAGTAAGCGGACCACCTCGGCGTGGCCCTCGAAGGCCGCATCGTACAAAGGGCGCTTGGTGTACTCGTGCGTCGCGTTGACGTCCGCGCCCTTGTCCAGCAGGAACTGCGCGGCCTCCGGATGACCGTTCTCCGCCGCCTCATGGAGGGGAGTCGTGCCCTTCGTCGTCTTGGCGTCGATCTCAGCGCCCGCATCTGCCAGCAGCTTCGCCACCTCCGTCCGTCCGTACTCCGCCGCCATGTGCATCGGCGCCCCGTCCCACTTCGTCTTGGCATTGACGTCCGCACCCCGGGCCAGCAACAGCCGTGCTGCCTCGACAGAGCCCCCCCGCCCGGCCCAGTGCAGCGCGGTCATGCCAGACCATCTCACCCTGGCATCCACTTCAGTGCCGGCAGCCAGGAGCTTCTCGATCTCGGCCACGTCCCCCACGCCGGACGCCGTGTGGATGTCGTGCGCGGCGCCGTTCTCCAGCAGGAACGTCACGATCTCGGGGTGCCCCGCTCTGATGGCGATGGCCAGTGCCGTTCGCTCGTCCTTCGTCTCGGCGTTCACGTCCGAGCCTCGCTCCTGCAGGAGCCGGACCAAGCCCAGGTGGCCCTCGGTCGCGGCGACGCCCAGCGGCGTCCGGCCATACGTATCCCTGGCGTCGATGGTCGCCCCACTGCCCAGCAGGAGCGTCGCCATCCCCGCGCGGCCATGCTCGGCGGCGCCGTGCAGCGGAGTGTCCTCGCCGCCGCCGCGTTGCGCGTTGACGTCGGCGCCGCGGGCTAGGAGGAGCTTCACGACCTCCGTGTGAGCCCCCTCGACTGCCAGGTGCAGCGCCGTGGTGCCGACGGCGTAGAGCTTGACGTCGGCGCCGCGCTCGAGCAGGAGCTTGACGACCTCCAGGTGGCCGCCGAGGGCCGCCCAGTGCAGCGGCGCGAACTCGTCCTCGCCATGGGCGTTCGGATCGGCGCCCGCGTCGAGGTATTGCCTGACCTCGGCAGCCTTCCCGTCACTCGCGGCCTCGAAAATGTCGGCCTCGGAGGACGTGGCCAGGGCCAACGCGACGCCGATGGTCAGTGACGCGGCGAGAACGGTTCGCATTGTCGTTTCTCCCTCGTGCGCAGCAGCCCCCACAGGCTGTGCATGGGAATTCGTCGAAGTAGACTGGAGGGCCTCTGCGAGGCGGATGTCACGTATCCGTTGTTAGTAAGGAGCAAGGAGAGTCCGCGATGCGGCGAGTGAATGTGTACTGCGTCTGCCTGATTCTGGCAGCAGCGCTTGTGTGTGGCTGCGCAGAGCAGGGCATCGGCCAACCGACGCGTGAGCAGGCTGCCGCGGCGCTGCGGAAGGCGGGGGAGTTCTTCTACAGCGAGGTCGCGGCGCACGGCGGCTACGTGTGGCAGTACAGCAGCGACCTGACGTGGCGCAAGGGCGAGGGCCGGGCCGACCTGGACACCATCTGGGTGCAGCCACCCGGGACGCCGGCCGTCGGGTTGGCCTTCCTGGAGGCGCACGAGGCCACCGGGGAGCGCATGTACCTGGACGCCGCCGTGGCCGCGGCCCGGGCGCTCGTGCAGGGGCAGCTCATCTCGGGGGGGTGGGGGTATGGCATCTACTTCGACCCCCAGAAGCGGCGCGAGCACATGTACCGCGTGGACGCGCCGCGATCCGCATGGGGGCCGCTCACCCCGCCCGACCCGGCGGGTGAGGGCTGGCACGCCTGGCGCCGGCGCAGGTTCAAGGGCAACAGAACCATGATGGACGACAACACCACCCAGGCGTCGATTCGGCTCCTCGTGAGGGTCGATTCGGCGCTCGCATTCAGAGACGACGACATCCACGAGGCGGCGATCTATGCCCTCGGGTCTATCATGATGGCCCAGTACCCCATCGGGGCGTGGTCACACAACTACGACCGCTATCCCAGCCGCCCGCCCGACGCGGAGACGTACCCGGTCATTCGCGCCTCGTACCCCGAGTCATGGTCCAGGACGTGGACCAAGGACTTCACCGGCTGCTACATGATCAACGACCACATCACGCCCGACGGTGTCGAGGCGCTGCTCGCGGCGCACCAGGCCTATGGCGACGACCGCTACCTCGAGGCGGCGAAGAGAGGCGGGCAGTTCCTACTCCTCGCCCAGATGCCTGATCCCCAGCCCGCGTGGGCGCAGCAGTACAACAGCGAGATGCACCCGGTGTGGGATCGGGCGTTCGAGCCGCCCGCCATCAGCGGCTGGGAGTCGCAGGGCGTGATGGAGACGCTGCTCCTGCTGTATCGGCCGACGGGCGAGCGGAAGTACCTCGAAGCGGTGGCCAGGACCCTCCCTTACCTACGCGGCTCCCTGCTTCCCGACGGCCGCCTGGCGCGCTTCTACGAGCTCCGGAGCAACCGTCCGCTGTACTTCACGAAGGACTACAAGCTCACATACGACGCCAAGGAGATGCCGGATCACTATGGCTTCGCCTTCGACTCGCGGCTCGATGAGATCGAGGCGGAGTACCGGCGCCTCGCGGCGGCCAATCCGGCGACGCTGCCAGATGAGCCAGAGCCGGATCTGACGGACGAGCTGCGCGGAGAAGTGCAGCGCATCATCGGCAGCATGGACGAACGCGGCGCGTGGCTCGGGGAGAAGGGCCTCATCCACTCCCAGACGTTCATTGACAACGTCGCCACGCTCTGCCGCTTCATCCAGCGAAACTAGGGACAGGCACCGATTCCCTGTTTCCCAGGGGACTCGGTGCCTGTCCCTAGTTTCGCGGCCGCGATCAGGAGAATGGCGCAGAGCATCAGCAGCGGCCAGTCACTGCAGCGGCTGTAGACGGTGCGGTTGGTCAGCCGGACGACGTCCGCCGTGGCGACGCCCTGGGTGAAGGGCTCCGCCCGGGCGATGATCTCGCCGCAGGGCGAGATGATGCACGTCAGCCCCTGCGTGCCGGCGCGGACCAGAAAGCGGTGCTGCTCGATGGCGCGGAAGACCGAGACGTAACCGTGCTGCCAGAGCTCGGCGGTGCGGCCGGCCCACGCGTCGCTCGTGATGATCACCAGGACGTCGGCTCCCTGCCGCACGACCTCGCGGGACATCCCCGGGAACAGCGACTCGAAGCAGATGAGCGGACCCGCGCGAAATAGCTTGCTCTCCAGCGTCGTCCATCCCTCGCCGGGCGTGAGGTCGTAGCCGCGGACCGGGAAGCGCTCCAGGAGGGGGAACCGCTTCCTGTAGGGGACGTACTCGCCGAAGATCACCAGGTGGACCTTGTGGTACTCGCCCAGGCGCTCGCCATCGGGCGCGAGGAGCGATGCCGCATTGTACATCCGGCCGTCGTCGGCCACTCGCAGGTGGCCGAAGAGCAAATGAGCACCCGTGCGCTCGATTGTCTCATCGACCAGCGCGCCGAAGCGCGGATGGCGGTCCGGGTCAACGACGAGTGCGGTCTCGGGCCAGACGATGAGGCCGAAGCCCTGTGGGAATGTGTGTCCCGCGGACAGCTCCAGATAGGCTTTCGCGGCCTCGTAGCCGGTGTTGAGGTCTATCTCGCGGCCCGCGTAGATCTCGGCCTGGACGGCCACCACTGGCACCCATGGGCCGGACTCGTGCCTCAGTGAGTCCCTCAGGACGTGGAACCGGGCATGCCCCAGGAGCATCACAACGACGAGGCAGGCCCCAACACCGATGCACGTGTGCACGGCGTGACGGGCCGCCGCGGGCCGGCTGGCGGAGACGGCGATGAGCTGGGCGATGGCGGCGTTCACGACGGCGAGCAGGAACGTCAGGCCGAGAGCGCCCACGAAGGCGGCCGCCTGGGCGATGCCGAGGGCCGCGTGCTGCGTGTGGCCCAGCTCGCCGAAAGGCAGCGACAGGGCGCCGACATTGCCGCGCAGGTACGTGACGAGCGTCCACACGGCCGCCGCGGCCAGCGGCCACAAGGCTCCGGGGGCGCAGCGTCGCAGGGCCGCAATCAAGCCGCTGGCGAGGCCGAAGTACGCCGCCTGGAAGAGGGCCAGCGCCATCCAGGGCACGATGCCGTACTGCCCGATGTAGTACAGGAAGCAGAGAAAGAAGACCAGCCCCGTGACGAGGCCGTATCCGACACCGGCCCGCCACGAGCAGGAGCGCAGCAGACACAGCAGCGGCACGAGGGCGACCCAGCCGAGGAATCCCCAGTCCAGAGCGGGAAAGGCCGCCGCGAGCAGCAGGCCGGAGGAGGCTGCGATCATTACGCGTATGAGAATGCGTCTCGCGTTCTGCACGGTTGCCAGGTTCGTTGGGCGGCCCGTAACGTCCTTGGTCCGCAGGCCGGCGGGGCTGTTGGCATACCTCGCGGCGTGCGTGCTTCTGGCCGGGTGTGCCCGGAGCCCGGCGGAGCTGCCCGTCAGTCGGGTGCTGCTGGATGTGACCTTGACCTATGCTGCGCCGATCAATGAGACGTTCCTCTACTTCTTCGCCATCGACACCGACGACGACACGGGCGGCCTCGACGGGCCCATCCCCGTTGTGCTGGGGCCCTATATTGCCAACGGCTGGGGCACCGGGAGCATTACCCACTTCCTGGAGTACAACCTGGGGCAGTACCAGATCTTCCGCACGCAGATCGAGCCCGACCTGGTCGATCCCGTCACCTGGATCACGAGCGCGACGGGCACACCGGATGTCGGCAAGGTGGGCGACTACAGCATCACGATAACGCAGATCAACGCCGGGGCGCCGCGCACCGCCGACGTGAGCGGGACGTTCACGCGGCGCGGCAGCGGCCTCAGCGACCCGATCAGCGGCACGGTGACGGAGAACTCAAGCGACACGACGCTCATCCCGGGGCTGACGCTCCAGATCGGGACCTTCGGATCGGTGGGTGACGAGGCCAAGGTGCGGACGGACTTCTCCGACGTGTCCATCTTCTTCAACTATCCCTTTGACCAGGTCTACCCGGGCGGGGGCACCACACTGCGGGCCACGCTCGTGCTC
>JASFTE010000261.1:0-6783 GCA_050114035.1 Armatimonadota bacterium
GTGCTCAGTGGGCTTCCACGCCCTTCTGTGTCCGGGGCGGCGACGAGGCGCTGGTTCGTCGGACGAGCGGACTATCCCTCTGGTCCGGCGAGGGAGGTGCCCGGCTCGACCCCGGCGCAACCCACCGGCAACAGGCTACCCGTGCCACCCGGGGAGAGGGACAGTCCATGAACACCATCGCCGAGCCGGCCAGAGACATCCCCGTCGTCGCGGACGTGGACGTGGTCGTCGTGGGTGGCGGACCGGCGGGCGTGGCCGCGGCAGTTGGGGCAGCCCGCGGCGGGGCGAGCACACTGCTCGTGGAGCGTTATGGATGCCTCGGCGGGCAGATGACGGCCGGGCTGGTGGTGATGCTGCAGGGCGAGACGCTCTACGACCCGGGCGGCGAGTTCTTCGGCGGCGTGATGACGGAGTTCGTCGGCAAGCTCAAGGAACTCGGCGACTTCTGGGACGTGAGCGGCCGCGGCGGCATGTGCCACTTCGACCCGGAGCTGGGCAAGTGCATCTGTACGCTGCTCGTGGACGAGGCCGACGTCACAGTGCGCCTGCACTCGTGGGCGGCGCAGGTGGTGGCCGGAGACGGGCGGATCGAGGCGATCATCACTGAGAGCAAGGAGGGCCGGCAGGCCATCCGCGCCCGGGCCTTCGTGGACTGCAGCGGCGACGGTGACCTGGCGTGGTTCGCCGGGGCCGACTACGACTACGGCACGAAGCGCGTCACGCTGCTGTACAAGCTCTCGAACATCGACGAGCCCCGGTACCAGGCGCACACGAAGGAGCACGGCGAGCAGCTCGCCGAGGAGCTCAAGCGCCGCGGGTTGCCGCGCTTCCCCGGCGCGCATATGAGCAAGAGGATCGACGACCTCTACCTGGCCGGAGTGCACTGGCCGCCGGACAGGCCAGCCTTCGAGGGCGAGTACTCCACCATCAGCGTCCCCGACCTGACGGTGATGGAGCAGGAGTCGCGCAAGATCCTCTTCGAGGCGCTCAGCTACTACCGCGCGAACGTGCCCGGCTTCGAGGAGGCCGTGCTGCTGGAGACCTCCAGCCAGCTCGGAGTGCGCTGCAGCCGGCAGGTGCTGGGGGATCATCTGCTGACCATCGAGGAGGTCAAGGGAGAGCCGCGTGAGGAATCTGCAATTCGTCCCGACGACGCCATCGCGCGCATCGGCGGCTGGGGCAACGAGTTCGAGGTGCCGTACGGGTGCATCTACTCGCGCAGCCTCGACAACCTCTGGGTCGGCGGACGGTGCATCTCGGCCACCCACGAGGCGCAGGGCCCGATCCGGGTCATCCCGCCGTGCATGTGCACCGGGCAGGCCGCCGGCGTGGCCGCCGCCATGGCCGCCCAGGGCGACATGCCGGCCAGCGGAGTGCCCGTGGCCGACCTTCAGGCGAAGCTGAGAGAGCAGGGAATGGTGCTGCGCGCCTGATGGGGAGGCAGGTCACACAGCTGCTGCCGCTCGCCTGGGTGCGAATTCGGAGGACAGGGAGGGACGAGGGAGGTGGAGACGGCATGGTGCGCAGCATGAGCCGGGCGCTTGAGGCCCAGCCGAGAGCCGACAGACAGGGGGAAGGAGCCTTGGCCAGCAGCAACGTACTCGTGGTGTATCACAGCAAGCAGGACCACACAAAGCGCATGGCGGAGGCCATCGCCCGCGGCGCCGAGCGCGGCGGAGCCGATGTGGACCTGAAGCCGGTGGACTCATGCGAGATGTCCGAGCTCACCTGGGCCGATGCCATCGCCGTTGGCTCGCCGTCGTATTTCAGCAACGTGGCCTGGCAGATCAAGAAGCTCATCGACGACTCGATCCGCCTCTACGGGAGCCGGCGGCTGCGGGGCAAGGCCGGGCTCGCATTCAGCTCAGCGGGCACGGCGCGCGACGCCAAGGACTGCGTCGCGGCCATCGACAAGGCCCTCGGCTTCCACCACGGGATGTCCATGCTGCCCGGCGTAGTCGCCACGGACGCCGAGTCTCCTGAGGACGTCGCCGAACGGTGCGACGAGGCTGGGGCGGATCTGGCGCGGGCGGCAGGGAAAGCGGTCGAGGAGTAGCCCGGGCAGAAGCTTCAAGCGCTGCCGGTTATCTCGGCCCGGAGGGCCCGACACATCTCCGCCACCTCGAACGCCGCGCTGTCGCTGTGCCTGGCCGCCGCCTTGATCTCCTCCACCTGCGCATCCAGCCGTCCCGTCGTATGACTCTCCGCGATGTGCCCGGCGGCGCTGAGCAGCGAGTAGCCATCGTCCACCACGTCGGCCTGCAGCGCGGTGCGCAGATCCATACAGAACTCATGCATCCTCACGGACCGCTCCCGCGCGATGCGCAGCCCCGTCTCCGTGAGCAGCTTCTCCATGAGCGCGTCCTTGCGCGGCAGCCACTCCGCCATTGACTCGATGGTCTCTGGCAGCGGCGTCTCGTGACCGGCGCGGATGGTGATGAAGCGCCAGGTGGCCACGAGGCCGAAGTTGGCGTCGATGAGGTCCGCGTCGCCCAGCACGAGGTTCTCGATCGGGTGCTCCGGCGTGTTCTTTCCCGTGTGCGTCGCGATGGCCGAGCAGACGGCCCCGATGAGCTCGTCCGCAACGCCGTGCGCCCGCAGGATGCCCCCGGCCTCTCGTGCACCGGCCACTCCGTGGTCGCCGCCGGCGTCCTTGGCAATGTCGTGCAGGATCGCCGCCAGCTCCACGACCGCCACATCGGCCCCCTCCTCCGCGGCCATCATCCCCGCCAGGTTCCGCACCCGCAGCGTGTGGTCGTAGGTGTACCCGGGCCAATGGTATCGCTCCCACGCGGGCGGCCAGTCCTCAAGCCGGTCCCGGACGAGGGACTCAAGTTGCGCGATCAGCTCTTGCATGGTCCGTTGGGTCCGAAGCTGTCATGCTCAGCGGGAAACAGGGACAGGGAAGGCGATGCTCTCACCGCCGACAGATGCACAGGCACGGCACCGCCAGGCTGAACGCCTGCTCTGCGTCGGCCGAGACCTCCATCACGACACTGCACTCCTGCCCGGCGACGTCGGCGGGAAGCGCGACCTCCACCACGGCCAGTCGGTTGGAGCGCGTGGTACCCGAGCCGCCCCCGGGGTACACCTGGATCTCGAGGTCCTTCATCAGCGACCACTCGCGCTCCCTGCCGGTCAACTGGAGCGACACCTTGGCCGTGCTCCCGACGGGCGCGTCGGCGCCGAGCCCGATGACCCCGCGCAGCATCGCACCCGGCCCCGGCTGTCCCACGGGCCACTCCGCCCGCAGCCCCTTCGGAGCATCGCCACCCACCATGGCCGTGAGGACGGCCGGCCCGTAGATGTGCCGGTCGTGGAGCATGACGGCGGCCGCAGTGCGCGGCACTGCGGCGGATCCCGCTGGGGCGGGCGTCCGGCTCGGCGCGGTCTGGACGAGATCGCTGAGCGGCTCCGGCGTACCGACCACCCAGGCCTCGTGCACGCTCACGGAGGCGGGCGCCGCATCGCCCACCGCCTGGACGACTAGGTCAACGCCGGCGGCCTCTGCAGGCAGATCGGCAACGACCGTGTGTCGGTTCCCGGCGGGGCCTGCCCGCAGTTGCGCGGTGGTTCCCTCGCCGCCCGTCGGCCCGACAGTCAGGGCCACCGCGGTACCGGCGTCACTCGGGATGCTCACGGTGACGTACAGCCGCCGGGGGCCGTCGGCGGGCAGCGGGTACCGTCCGCGGATGGCGCCGCCGGGGCTCGTGGCGATGTGCAGCGATCGCACATGCGCTCCCGTCGCGCCCGGTGTGGACCGTATGCCGACGTACCCGCGAGACCCTCCGAAGCGTCCCGCGTCCACCGTCGCGCCGTCCCCGTCCATCCAGACCGCCCGGCGGTAGCCCCGCACGAGGTCCGTCGCGGCGAACTGAGCGTCGAATCGCATCGCCTCGGCGGCTCCCGGCCGAATGTCTCGGAACTCCCACCACAGCTCGCCCAGCGAGTTCCGGCTCGAGGGCGTGGTCTCCGCCGTCACCTCCGTGAATGCACCTGCGCCCCAGACCTCGCCGTAGCGCTCGCGGCGCCTGATGAGCGTGGTGATCTTGTGCCGTGGGCTGCCGCGATACATCACGCGCCTGCGGCCGGCCGGATCGAGGCGGTACAGAAGCAGCCTCGGGCCCTCATTGGTGGGCGGATCACCATAGTCCCGCGGGTACTTCAGGCACCAACGGTTCTCGGCCACGATGCTCTCTTGCCCCGGGCCCTGGAGGAAGCGCAGGGCCTCCTTGTGCGTCTCCAGCGGGTGAAGCTGCAGTCCCATGCGCGTCGCTCGCGGCACGTCGGTGTATTCCATCCACCCGTTCCTGACGCGCAGGTACGCGCACACGCTCATGGGGAAGTGCGTGCTCGCCGCGGGCCCGCCCATCAGGTCGAACACGCCCCAGGGCTCGTAGGCGGGACCGTAGAGATCGGGCCAGCCGGCAAGTTGGTGCCCCATCTCGTGCATCATGATCGAGAGCGGGAACATCTCCAGCTCTGACTCCGGCGGGATCTTGTCGATGGTCCCGTCCGGCCCCGACCGCGGGGCCTTCCGCCACTTGGTGGCGGAGTAGCTGCTGTACGGCGACGGCAGCTCCGACCAGGACTCATCCCAGAGGTCCCCGAGCTTCATGATGTCGAGGACCTCCTTCAGACGTCCCCACCCGCGGTTGACGCCCCCCGTGCCCCAATCGGTGTTCAGGAACACGAGCATGTCCGGCATGCGCCCGTCCCTCAGTCGCACCTTCTCCCTGGCCTGATCCCCGAGGATGCCATGGCCTCGGAGCGTCTCGGCCACGATCACCGGCCAGCTCTCCCCAAAGGGCTTCATGCCGCGCTTCCAGTGCGGGACCTTCGTGATGCTGCGCGGGATGCGCACCCAGTCCTCCACCTCCCCCTCGACGTCGATGCGCCCGTCACTGACGTTCAGGAAGTACTCCCGCACGCTGCCCGACAGCGCCCGCCCCTCCGGCGTCTGACGCGGGCCGTCGAGGCCGAAGAAGAGCTCCTCGAAGTACTCCCGGGGGTAGCGGTCCGGATGAGGCACATCGTCGAAGTCGGCCAGGAAGACCCTGAGCACGAAGGTCCCGCTCTCGGGCCGCGCGGCAGCGACACCGGCCCGCGACGCCAGGCAGACCAGTGTCACCAGGATGGCGCCAAGCCTGACAACCGTCGCCTTCATCATACACTGTCCCCGTTACGTGGTTCCCGTGGTGCGCATTGGCAGCCCCCCCGCCCTCCCACTGAGCCGAGCGGGGTCACCATTCTCCCAGCCCTGTTGACAGCCCTGCCTTGAGTTGATCCCTCCCCGATCATCCCCTCCATCCCCCCTCTGCAGCCCGCGAAGGCGGAGACGCTGCAGAGGATGCGATGGCCGTGGCGCTGCAGCCGAGGCCTCTCCATGCAGGAATCCTCGCCCCCGCCACGAACTGCGCCGCGATGTAGTAAGGGACACGATTGCATCGTGTCCCTTCCAGAGGGGCAAGGAGGATATCCTGGTGCCTAAGGTCCCGCTGTATGACGCGAACTGCTGTGTCGGGCGGTCGTCGCGGCAGCCGGCGTGGGAGCCGACGAGCGTGGAGGAGCTGCTGGCGGAGATGGACCGCTGCGGCGTGGAGTGGGCCGCGGTGCACCACACCATGGCCAAGGAGCACCATCCCAACATCGGCAACCTGGCGCTCATGAACGAGCTGGCCGGGCAGAACCGGCTCGTGCCGTGCTGGGTAGTGCTGCCGGGGCACACGCAGGAGATGCCGCCCTCGGTCCCGGAGTGGCGGTACGGCCCGGAGGTGCAGCACCATCGGCCCGTCTCCTGGATGCTGGGCCGCGGGATCCGCTGCGTGCGGATGTACCCGAGGCTCCACGGCTACTCGCTGACGCCGGCGGTGTGCGCGGAGGTGTTCACGGAGCTGGGCCACCATCGGGTGCCGTGCTTCATCGACAGGGACCAGATCACGTGGCCCGAGCTCGATGCCATCTGCGGCGAGTTCTCCCGCATCCCCGTCGTCCTCTCCAACACCGGGTACCGGGTGACGCGCGATCTGTACGCGCTACTGAAGAAGCACCGCAACCTGTTCATGGAGATCAGCCGGTACGAGATCCACGACGGCATCGAGGGTATCTGCGAGCAGTTCGGCGCGCGGCGCCTCCTGTTCGGCACGGGCTACCCGCAGTACGCGCTGGGGTGCGCCATCACGATGCTGGCGTGCGCGCAGATCTCACAACACGACAAGGAGCTCATCGCGAGCGGCAACCTGCGGCGGCTCCTGGAGGAGGCCTCCTGAGAATGGCGATCGACACGGCGGCGGTCCGCGGGGCCATCTGGGAGCTGCAGTCGCCGGCGCAGGCGCTCCAAGGCGTGCTCGTCATCGACTGCCATGGCCACATCGGGCCCCACAGCCGCTACTACGTCCCGCACGACGACGTGGACAACATGGTGCGGGTGATGGACACCGTGGGAGTGGACAGGCTGTGCACGGACTCGCTCACGGCGGTGGAGGGCGACTTCGTCATGGGCAACGACATGACGGCGGCAGCCGTGGCGAAGCACCCGGAGCGGCTGATCGGGCGCGGGTGCATCAACCCGAACTACCCGGACGACGTGGAGTCGGAGTGCCGACGGTGCTTTGAGGAGCTCGGGATGCAGGTGATGAAGCTCCACTGCTCCTGGCACGAGACGCCCATCGATGATCCCGCCTACCGGCCCGCCATCGAGTACGCGGCGGCCAAGGGCATCCCGATCCTGACGCACCTGCAGAACCAGGGGAAGCAGTCGAAGACGTACGCCGAGCTGGCGCA
>JASFTE010000262.1:0-6766 GCA_050114035.1 Armatimonadota bacterium
TACAGCGACTTGTTCGGCCCGGGCATGGTGCGGTGGAGCGCGAGCCGCGCGGTGTCTCGCATGTCGCTCACGATGCTCGTGAGCGTCCGGCGTTGCGGCGGCTCCCAGCGGCGGAGGCCCCGCGCCCCGACGAAGGCCTCCGTGCGGATGCCCTGCCTGGCAAGGTACCGCGCGTAGCTGAACTCGCCCGGGTTCGTCGCGCCGCGGATGCGCCGTAGCGCGCCCACGAGCTCGACCTTGCTGCCGTGCTCCACACCATCGGGCCGGCCGGCGCACGACACGCGCACCTTGCCCGAGACGTGCTGCCAGTCTCCCCGCCGCTTCATGGCGGTGACGCTCAGGAGAAAGGTGGATCGACGGCCACCTGTCGAGAGCGCGCCGGCGGCCGTCCCGCGGAGCTCGGCCCGGGCCGGCAGCGCCAGGCGGGAGATATCGTCCGGGAGCAGGATGGAATGCGCGGACCGCCACGCCACGCCGGCGCTGAGCGCGAGAAGCACCACGAGGACGCCGACGCCGCGATGTGCCAGCGCCAGGGCGAGCGCCGCGCAGGCCAGCACCCCGGCCGCGATGAGCACGACGCCGAAAGAGAGCTGCAGGTGTGGCGCGCAGACGATGCCGAGCAGGAAGACGCCGGCGCACGTGGCCAGGGGACGCTCCCGAAACGGCGCGAGCCACTGCGCCCAGGCGTGTGCGGGGCCGGACGCTGAACGGGCCGTCGAGGGCTGGGCGTTGGTAGACGTGTGTCCCATGGCGCAACGCCGCCGGCTCAGAGGGTGATGAGGGGCTCGATGGCCTCGAACTTCTTTTCGGCGATGCCGGGAACGCGTTTGAGCTGCTCGAGGCGGGTGAAGTTGCCGTGGCGTTTCCGGTACGTGACGATCTCCTCCGCGAGGGTGGGACCGATGCCGGGGAGCTGCTCGAGCCCTCGCGCCGTGGCCCGGTTGATGTCGATTCTCTTCGGCGCCCCCGCACCGGAAGGCCCATCGCCGGCCCCCGGGCGTGAGCGCGCCGGGACGGTGACCTTGTCGCCGTCGGCGAGGAAGCCCGCCAGGTTGAGGGCGGCCAGGTGCGCGTTGGCCGATGGCCCTCCGGCGGCCCAGATGGCGTCCTGCACGCGAGCGTCCGCGGCCACGTAGTAGGTGCCCGGGGTCGCCACTTCGCCGGACACGTGCACCATTATCCGCCCGACATCCTCGGTGTCGGCCGGCTCGGTGAAGAAGTCGCTCTCGGCGGGCTGTGGGAGCGTCCGGAGGCGGCGCGCGCCGATATAGGCCCCGGCAGCTACAATGGCGACCGTAGCCCCGACGGCGACGACCTGTTGGCCGCGGGTCCAGGAGAACATGGCACGCTACTGGGGCGGCACAGAGGAAGCGACGGTGCTGCCGACGCCGTCTCCCCACCCTCTGAGAGCGTATTCACGGCCGTGGGGGTGTGCACCTGCACGCATCTTGAGTACATCACCTGCAGAGAGGCAGATAGCAGGAAACACAGTAGCATTCGGCCGCCAGGTGGTAGAACTCCTGTGGTGCCGAAGGGCCGCCGGGAGACGAGGGTCAGGCGTGAGTTGTGCGTTGCTTCACCGGTTTTGCAGTAGGGGCGGAGTGAGCATGTCCAGCATTGCCCGCAGGTCCGGTGTTACCGTATTGGAGCTTGTAGTGGTGATGGCGGTCATTATTGTTCTGGCGGCCATTGCCATCCCCGTGGCCATGAGCGCCCAGCGGGAAGCGAACGAGGCGAAGCTCCTCGCCGAGCTCCGCCAGATCCGGCAGGCCATCAACCGATTCGTCGCTGATTGTGGCGGCTACCCGGACCGGCTCGAAGACCTGGTGACCAGCCAGCCCCCCCGGCGGTGTCGCAGCGTCGAGAGCGGACGGCGAATGCCCATTGATCCCGTGGACTTCCGCGGTCCGTATATCTGGACGCCGGACGAGGAGTTCCCCAGAGATCCCATAACCCGCAGACGCCAATGGTCGTACAACCGGCGAAGCGGGGAAGTGAGCAGCCGCGCCCGCGGCGAGACGCTGGATGGGATCCGATACAGAGACCTGTGACGCGTCGTCGTGTGGGAAGGCAGCAGCCTAGTCGTCGTCCCTCCCCCGGCCCGACAGCCGGGCCACGATGGCGGCTATGGCCGCGCCGAAGAGCAGGAGCACGACGAAGCTGATCAGCAGCATCTCGCCGAGGCCGATGGTGAAGCCGAAGAACGCGACGGTCATGGTCAGGATGCTCCCCGAGTCAGTTGCAGGCCCTCGCCGGGTCAGCCCGGCCCACCGGCGCCCTCCGCCTGCCTGTCCGTCAGACGCACCGCCCGTCATCCCCACCGCACGGCGCTCAGCGCCATCACGACGAAGGCGATGACGGCCATCAGGACACAGCCGCAGCAGGCGGCTCCCTTGGTCTGACCGGCCATCTCGCCGCTCCGCCGCCGCTGCCGCATGGCCTCGGCCATGCCCCGCACGACTTCGGCCGCGCCCGTCGTCGGCAGCTCAGTGTTGCACAGGCTGCAGCGCGTGTAGTGGGGCGGATTGGCGGCACTGCAGTTGGGGCAGATCAGCTTGAGCGGGCGGCCCGATGGGGGTTCGGGCTGCGCCGGCTCCTCGGCGGGGCTGATCGTCGGTATCTCGAGAGGCGGGACCTGCGTCCGCGCAGGCTGGAAGTCGCCCGGCTCAGCCACGGACGGCAGCTCGGTGTCGAGCGGCCCCGGAGCCGTGGGCACCAGGTCCGGCGAGCGAGCGGGCTGGAAGTCCGCGGGCTCAGGTGGCGGAGTTGGGGGGACCACCTCGGGTGCGCGCGGCGGCTGGAAGTCGGCCGGCGCGGCAGCCGGCGCCGGCTCGGGCTCCGCGGGCGCCTCGACCGCCGCAGCGGCCTCCGGTTCGTCCGACGGCTCGGGAGGCGCCTCGGCCGCGGGCTCGGGGGCGGGCCTGGCGCCCGCGAGCGAGCCCATGCAGGAGCTGCACATGGTGATGATGGGAGACTCAATGTTCTGGGCCCCGCACCGCGGACAGATCACCCTATCAGTGGCCATGCCTCGCCTCCCATCGTCACCGGTTGCGTTGCCCGCGTGCCATCACGCGGCGACGATGTTCACCAGCCGCCCCGGCACGACGATGACCTTCCGGACCTGCTTGCCCTCGGTGTGGGGCCGCACGCGGTCCGAGGCCAACGCCAGCTCCCGCAGCTCGTCCTCGGCGGCGCCGGCGGGAACGCTGAGCCGATCGCGGAGCTTGCCATTCACCTGCACCACGACGGTGACCTGGTCCTCCCGCGCCACTTCCTCATCGAAGGACGGCCACGGCGCACGGTACGTGCTGCCGTCCCTGCCGATGGTGCGCCACAGCTCGTCGGCGAGGTGCGGGGCGAAGGGCGAGAGCATCAGGACGGCGCTCTCCATCGCCTCGCTGAGCGCGGCGGCGGCCGCGTCGGACGCGGGCGGCTCCTGGGCGAAGGCCTGCATCTCGTTGACGAGCTCCATGGTCTTGCTGACGGCGGTGTTGAGGTGCATGCGGCGCTCGATGTCGGTGGTGACGCCCTGGATCGTCTGGTGGGTCTTCCGGCGCAGGGCGAGGACGCGCTCGTCGCCGTCGCCGAGCTTCTCGCGCCAGTCAGGGACGAAGGCCTCGGCGTTGGCGGTGACGAGGCGCCAGAGGCGCGAGAGGAAGCGGTGCGCGCCCTCCACCTGCCGGTCGCTCCACTCGGCGTCCTGGTCGGGCGGGCCGATGAAGAGAATGAAGACCCGCCCGGTGTCCGCGCCGTAGCGCTCACAGATCTCGTCCGGGGTGACCACGTTGCCCTTGGACTTGCTCATCTTGGCGCCGTCTTTGTAGAGCATCCCCTGCGTGAACAGGTTCGCGAAGGGCTCATCGAAGCTCAGCAGGCCCCGATCGTGGAGCACCTTCGTGGTGAACCGGGCGTAGAGCAGGTGCATCACCGCGTGCTCGACGCCGCCGACGTACCTGTCCACCGGGAGCCAGTAGTCCACGGCGTCCCGGGCAAAAGACACGTCGTCACGGTCCGGGCTCGCGAAGCGCAGGTAGTACCACGACGAACACACGAAGGTGTCCATGGTGTCTGTCTCGCGCCGCGCGGCGCCGCCGCACGTGGGGCACTTCGTGTTGAGGAACTCCTCGTGGAAGCGCAGCGGCGACTGGCCGTCCTCGCGCAGCTGCACGTCCGTGGGCAGCAGAACGGGCAGGTCGCTCTCGGGCACCGGGACGACGTCGCAGTTGTCGCAGTACACCACGGGGATGGGCGCGCCCCAGTACCGCTGTCGGGAGATGCACCAGTCGCGGAGGCGGTAGTTGACAGCGCGCCGCCCGACCCCCTTCTCCTCCATGTGGTCGGCGATGCGCTCGGCGGCCTCGGTGCTCGGCAGGCCGTCGAACTGGGCCGAGTTGACCTGTACGCCCGGCTCGATGTGGGCCTCGGTCATGGTATCGGCGTCGAGCTCCTCGCCCTCGGGCTGGATCACGACGCGCACCGGGATGCCGTGGGCTCGCACGAACTCCAGGTCGCGCTGGTCGTGCGCCGGGACGCACATGATCGCCCCGGTGCCGTACTCCATGAGCACGTAGTCGCCGATCCAGATGGGGATGCGCTCGTCCGTGAGCGGGTGAATGGCATACCGGCCGGTGAAGATGCCGCGCTTCTCGGTGTCCGCCGCGGCGCGGGCGATCTCTCCCTGGGCGATGACCTCCCGGCAGAACCGGCGGATCTCGCCGGCGCGCTCGTTGTCCTCCAGGAGCGCCTCCACCAGCGGGTGCTCGGGCGCGAGGGCCATGAAGGTGATGCCGTACACGGTGTCGATGCGGGTGGTGAAGACCTGCATGCGCTCATCGCGGCCCTCGATGGGCAGCTCGAACTCGAAGCCCTCACTGCGGCCGATCCAGTTGCGCTGCATGGTCACGACGCGCTCGGGCCATTCGGTGAGCTTGTCCAGGTCGGCCAGCAGGCGGTCGGCGTACTCGGTGGTGGAGAAGAACCACTGCTCCAGGTTGCGCTTCTCCACCGGGGTCTCGCAGCGCTCGCAGCCGCCGTCCTTGACCTGCTCGTTGGCCAGCGAGGTGCCGCAGCGGGGGCACCAGTTGACGGGGGCGAGCTTCTTGTAGGCGAGGCCGGCGTGGTACAGCTGGAGGAACAGCCACTGAGTCCACTTGTAGTAGTCGGGACGGCAGGCGGTGACCTCGCGGTCCCAGTCGTAGCTGATGCCGAGGCGATCCATCTGCTCATGCATACGCGCGATGCACTGCCGCGTCCACTCGGCCGGATGGATGCCGCGCTCGTTGGCGGCGTTCTCCGCCGGCAGGCCGAAGGCGTCCCAGCCCATGGGGTGGAGCACATTGCACCCGCGCATGGCGTGGAAGCGCGCGAGCACATCGCCGATGATGTAGTTGCGCAGGTGCCCCATGTGCAGCTCGCCCGAGGGGTATGGAAACATGTCCAGGTAGTAGAACTTGGACGCATCCGGGTCCCGGTGCGTGGCGAAGAGGCGCTCGCTGCGCCAGCGCTCCTGGCATTGTCGCTCGATGGTGTTGAAGTCGTACCTGGGTCGTTGCATGGGTCGTTTCACCGCAGAAGCACGGGGCCCCGGCGAGGCCGTCGCGTTCCGTGAGGACCGAAGTGCCTCCCTGCAGAGCACGCACTACCGGCGCAGTAGGAGCGATGCGCCGATGAGGCCGGCGACCAGCAGCAGTACCACGGGCCCGGCGAACAGCATGGCCCGTTTCTCCTCGTCCGTGAAGCGGAAGAAGCGACGGTTGGCGAGGAGGAAGCCCAGGCTGATGGGCACCCAGCCCGGGACGCTGTCGTAGTGCACGGCGACCATGAAGGCGACGACGGTCAGCGGCAGTATGTACCAGAATGAGCGGGCGGCGTCCATCCCGAACCTGGCCGCCGCGGCGAAGAAGAAGGCGAGAATGGCCAGATCGCCGAAGCCGACGCCGCCCAGGACCCCCTGGCGCGTCGCTCCCGGGATGGTGCCCCCGAGGGCGGTCACGGCAGCCGTCACCGGCGCCAGGGACTCGGTCAGGGCTTCGCCGCCGATAGCGCGCTGCGCCTCCAGAGGGCCGCAGTATACGTACACGATGTCGAAGACGGCCGCCACCACCGCTATGGGCACCAGCAGGTTCCCGGCGCTGACGAACCGCACGGCGTACTTCCCCAGACCGCCGGCCGCTGCAGCCAGGCACACGTCGGCCGCCGTGGACGGAAGCCCGGGCCGCGCCTGCCCCGCGCGCGCCAGAAACGCCAGCCAGGCCCAGGCCAGCAGGAGGGCCGCGCTGGTGACGAGTGCCGCCCGCGGGCTCGCGGGGACCCTCGCCACGTAGTACATGACGCCGACGAGCAGGAGCAGCCCAACGACGACGGACACCACCGTGCTCACCGGGGAGTCCGGGAGCGGAAGCTGGTGCCCGACCATCGACAGCAACACGTAGAGCAGGCCGAGTGCTATCGCCGCCGCCCAGTCGTCGCGGCCGCTCGGATCCGCCGCTTCGCCGTCGCCGCGTGTATCGCTGTGCATCTCGCTCCGGGGGCGGCGCCTGCCGCGCGGCCTCGCGCCCTGAGAGCATCTCAGGCTGCCTCCGGGCGCATTATAGCAGGGGCCAAGGCGGTGTCAAGGAATCGGCCGGGGCCCAGCGGCGGGCACGGAAGCCGGCCCTAGGCGGGGGAGTTGTGGCGGAATACGTCCTCCACGATCAGCATGTCGCGGAGGGAATCGCGCCCGGAGGAGCGGGGCGCGCTCCCCTCGCGGACGCATTCGAGGAAGTGC
>JASFTE010000263.1:0-6755 GCA_050114035.1 Armatimonadota bacterium
GACATCGTGCGCAAGATGCGCGACCCGGGCCTGCTCGAGTACGTCGGCCGGAACCTCTTCAAAGCCAGCGTCTTCCCCGTTCCGCCCAAGGGCGACACCCGCATCCAGATCGAGTACTCCGAGGTCGTTCCCCTCGACAACAGCATCTGCAGATACGTCTACCCGCTCGACATCGAGAAGCTCTCCCCCGACCCGATCGAGGACGTCTCGGTCGGAGTCACCATCGAGTCGCGCATTCCCATCAAGGCCGTCTACTCGCCCACGCACGACACGAAGCTCGCCCTGGACCGCAAGAGCGACACGCAAGTGGCGGCCAGCTTCGAGGAGAGCGACGTCAGGCCCGACAAAGACTTCGTCCTCTACTACACGCTGTCCGAGCAGGACTTCGGGCTCGGCCTCGTCACCCACCGCAAGAAAGGCGAGGACGGCTACTTCCTGCTCATGCTCGCCCCGAAGCACGAGCTGCAGGAGCGCGAGATCGCCGCCAAGGACGTCGTCTTCGTCTTCGACACGTCCGGCAGCATGGCGCGCGACAATAAGATCCAGCAGGCCCGAGACGCCCTCCAGTTCTGTCTCACGAACCTCAACGCTGATGACCGCTTCAACATCGTCACCTTCAGCACGGGAGTCAAGGCCTTCCGCAAGGACCTCGTCGGTGCCGATGTTGCCAAGAGCGATGAGGCCAGGAAGTTCATCGACGACGTGAAGGCAGTCGGCGGCACCAACATCGGCGAGGCGCTCCTCACCAGCCTCGCGATGTTCGACGGCGACAGGCGCCCCCGGCTGGTCGTGTTCCTGACCGACGGCCAGCCGACGGTGGGCGAGACGGACGAGAGCGCCATCGTCGCCAGCGTGGATGACGCCAATCAGTACGCGCATGCCGGCGGCCCCGGCAAGAGCGGTGTGCGCGTGGCCGCCACGGAGACGCGCGGCCTCGCACCCGGCGCCGGCGCTCGTGTCTTCGCCTTCGGCGTCGGCCACGATGTGAACACCCACCTTCTCGACAAACTCGCCGTCGACAACGGTGGCGTGCCGCAGTACGTCGAGCCCGAGGAGGACATCGAGCTCAAGGTGTCGTCCTTCTACAACAAGATGAGCTATCCGGTGCTCTCCGACCTCGCCATCGACTTCGGCGATGTCAACGTGCACAACTTCTACCCCACGGCGCTGCCCGATCTGTTCAAGGGATCCCAGCTCCGCCTCTTCGGCCGCTACGAGGGCGACGGACACCTCGCCGTCAAGCTCCTCGGCAAGCTCGCCGGCAAGGACCGGGAGTTCGCCTTCGACGCCACCTTCCCGCAGGACGAGCAGGACAACGAGTTCGTCGCCCGCCTCTGGGCCAGCCGCCGCATCGGCTACCTGCTCGACGAGATCCGGCTCAAGGGCGAGAACGAGGAGCTCAAAGGTGAGGTCATCGCCTTGAGCGTCGAGTACGGCATCCTCACGCCGTACACCTCGTCCCTCGTGACGGAGGACAAGGAGGTCGCCGTGCGGTCGGCTCCCGTCCTGGGTGCCGTCGAGCGGCTCTCTCGTGCCGTTGAGGGAGAAGAGGACGAGGAGGACAGCTTCAGCGTCTTGGGTGGCGGACGCGGTGGCTACGGCGGCGGGGCTGACTACAGGTTCCGGCGCGCTCCGGCCGGGCCGGTGGAAGCCCCGGACTTCGTGCTCGTGCCCTCCCGGCACGAGGCTCGCGCCGCCATGCGCGCCAAGAGCGGCCGCTGGGCCGTTGACGCCGCCGCCGAAGTGGCCGGCATGAAGGCGGCCACCGAGGGCGCCCCGTACGGCGGCGCGCGCGGCGTCAAGCGCGCGGCGGGCCACACCTTCTACTTCGACGGCCAGGTCTGGTACGACCGACTATACAAGCGGGACATGAAGACGTACAACATCAAGAGCTACAGCGAGGCGTACTTCAAGCTCCTCGACGCCCGCCCGGCCTGGGGCAAGCTGTTCGCCGTCGGCGAGCGCGTGGCCATAGTCTTCGGCGACACGTGCCTCATGATCAGCGATGATGGAGCAGAGACCCTCACGGCGGCCGAGCTCAAGGAGATCGCCTCCCTGGATGCAAAGGGCAACTAGTGCCAGATGGCGCTTCACAGTGGCGCGCAGCGTGCTTTGCCTCTGTGTCGCAGGGCTTGGCACGGCATTGCCGGCCGTGGGGCAAGCGGACCGCCCTGTCGGCGACCTCCCCCGGCTCGTCGTCGTGGACTCCACGAACCTGAGCTCCTACCAGGCGCACTTGCTGTCGCGGCGCGCGGCGGACGCGCTGGCCGTGGCGGTCGAGGCCGAGCGCCGGTGGCAGGTGACGCCGAGGCGCCAGGTGCGGCGCGAGACCGACGCGCGCGGCTTCTCCTTGCCCTTGTCCGCAGCCCACGCTCAGCTTCTCGGCGACGTCCTGAACGCGGGCTTCGCGCTCCGCGGCACAATCGGGTCGTGCGAGGTCGCCGACGACGGAGCGAAGGTGAAGCTATCGCTTGCGGTGGAGCTGATGGACGTTCGGACCGGCGAGGCAGTCTGGTCGGACACACAGGAGACCACGGCGCGCGCCTCCGGTGGCGAGATGCCTGTAGTTGACCTCAAGGTGGGCGAGGCGCTCGCCGACGTTGCTGAAGCCACTGCGCGCAAGCTGCCGACCTTCCGGCGGGTGAAGGGCATGGTGTATGCCCTCCTGCGCAAGCGCGAGGCGCTCGTCAACCTGGGACGCCGGCACGGCCTGAAGAAGGGCCTCGAGCTGCCGGTGTACCGCGAGAGCTACGACGAGGATAGGCGCGCCACGACGCTCACTGAGGTAGGGCGGGTGAGAGTCGTGGAGGTCCAGCCGACGGACTCGACCGTGCACATCCTGAAGGGCAGTCAGCCGCTGGAGCGGCGCGACGTGATCCACGCCCTGCTGCCCGTCCCACTGCCTCGCGGCACACGGCCCTGATGGCATCGGGGCCCGCCCGCCCGAGCTGCCCCCCGGGCACGGGCATTCCTGCCCCCCAGACCGTGCAGCCCACTGGACCTACCCGGGCTCCTGGGCCGCGGCCACAAGCTGCTTGATGAGACGATGCAGGTCTGCAAGACCCTTGTCGGATGGCAGCCGGAACTGCACGGTGCCGGACGCATCCGCCAGACGCGCCAGGCCCTCGGCCAGGGTCGAGATGCCGACGTAGTCGAACACCTGCCCGCAGTTCGGACACGAGCGCTGCGGGTTAGTCGTGAGTTGGTGCGTCTCCACGTGGAACTCGCACTTGCAGGCGTAGCACAACAGGTACACACGCTGGTACACGCCGATCCTCCTCTCTCCGACGACGCTCTGTGATGCCCACCTTCGCCGCGGCCCCCGCCGTGGCCTTGCCGGACTGCGGGCTCCCGGAGGAGGAGAGGCCACCCACATACCGCGAATAACACCGCGCGGTCGCAGTGTCACTCTCAGACTCCCGCGGCCGCTGCGGAGGCTGTCGGGATGGTCATTGGCATCGACGTTGGCGGCACGAGGTTGACGGCAGCGCTCGCGCGCCTGGACGGCAGCGTGGAGAAGAGGCTGCGCCAGCCCACGGAGGCGGGCTGGGTGGCGCGGGATAATCTCCTCGCGCTGCGTGACCTGACCGACGAGCTGCTGCGTGCTGCCAAAGGGCGGGATGCCGATGTGCTCAGCATCGGGATCGGGTTCGGAGGGCCGGTGGACCCGGTGCAGGGCATCGTCCGCCGCTCGCACCACGTGGATGGCTGGGAGGGCGTGGCGCTCCGCCGCGAGTTCCAGCAAGCGTTCCGGATCACCACGCATGTGGACAACGACGCGAACGTCGCCGCCCTCGGTGAGCTCACATACGGCGCGGCCCGAAACCGTCGCCACGTCGTCTACGTTAACATTGGCACAGGCATCGGCGGGGCATTGATAGTCGACGGGAAGCTGCACCACGGCGCGGCAGGCAACGCCGGGGAGATCGGCCATACCATCATCGACCGCAATGGCCCCGTGTGTACGTGTGGGCAGTGCGGCTGCCTGGAGGCCTTCTGCGCGGGCCCATCCATCCGGCGCCGTGCCATCGCCCGTCTGTGCCAGGCGGCCCCCGAGTCAACATCACTGCCCGCCGGCGCGCGGGCCGTGCGCATCACGCCGGAGGCGGTCTTCGAGGCGGCGCAGAGCGGCGATGTCGTGGCCGGCGAGCTCGTGCGCGAGACTGCCGACCTCCTCGGCATCGGCATCGCCAACGTGCTGAACCTGGTGAACCCGGAACAGGTCATCATCGGCGGCGGCGTCGCCGAGGCCGGCGACGTCCTGCTGGAGCCGCTGCGCCGGGCGATACAGTCACACGCCATGCCCGCCGCGGCCGCTGTGGAGGTAGTCGTGGCCGAGCTCGGCTACGACGCGGGCGTGCTGGGAGCCGTCGCTCTGGCCGTTGAGCACGCCGGCGACCCCGGCGCAGACGCGTGAATGGGCGTCCAGGATATGAGCGACATAGGCGATTCCGCCGGCCTCGGCATCGAGATGCGACTCGACGAGGAGGCGCTCGGCGTCGCCTTCGATCCCGCGCTCGTTGACTGCGGCAACGACCGCCACGCGCTCTCGGAGCGCTCGCTCCAGGCCATGCGCCCGGTGCTGATGGAAGAGGGCGCCGACGGCCCTGCGATCGTGTACCGAATGTATGACAACATGGGCGTGGCTAACGCCCAGAAGCGTGAGCGGGCGACGGCCGCACGGGCCCGGTACGACCTCACGGTTCTCCGCCACGGGATGCTCGCGGACGAGCTGCCCAAGACCTTCGGCCACTTCCATCCTCCCACGCCGGGCGCGCCGCGGCTCAGTTTCCCGGAGGCCTACGAGTGCATATGCGGAACCGCGCTGTTCCTCATGCAGAGGGTCGCGAACGCCAGTGACATCTACGCTCCGGCGGGAGAGCTGCGGGTCGTTGATGTGATCCTTGCGGAGGTCCGCGCCGGCGAGCGTGTGGTTATGCCGCCCAACTACGGGCACGTGATGATCAACCCCACGGATGCAGTGACGTTGACCTCGAACTGGGTGTGCCGCGACTTCAATTCCTACTACGAGCCGTACGAGGCGCACGGCGGGGCCGCGTACTACGTGCTGCCCGGGAGCGGCGGCGGCAAGCTGGTCCCCAACGAGGCCTACGGCGACGTGCCCCAATGCCGCCGCGCACGCCCAAAGCAGGACACCCCGGAGCTCGGCCTGCAGCCGGACGTCCCGCTGTTCACCGCGTTCCACGCGGCGCCCGACAGGTTCCGGTATCTCGCCGAGCCGCACACTGCCGGCGATGCCTTGGCAGTGGAGAGACTCTTCGACTTCGAGTGAGCGCCGCGCCGCCGCCCATAGCAGAGGTTTGCGCCCGCCGCATTGCGGGTATAGGTGCAGATTACCACGGCGCACGAGCCATCCGGCGCCGCCGGCCCAGGAGGAGATACGCTTGAGTGAGAGATTCTCGCGAGAGGGCCTGTCCTTTGACGATGTGACCCTCGTGCCGGCCAGGTCCGACGTCCTCCCCAAAGACGTCGATGTCACCACGCGCCTCACGAAGCGCATCAAGCTCAACATACCCATACTCAGCGCCGCAATGGACATGGTAACCGAGGCCCGACTGGCCATCGCACTGGCTCGCGAGGGCGGAATGGGCGTCATCCATCGGAACTTGCCCATCGAGCGCCAGGGGGACGAGGTAGACAAGGTCAAGCGCTCCGAGAGCGGCATGATCGTCGATCCCGTCACCCTGGAGCCGACTCGCAAGGTCCGCGACGCCCTCAGCATCATGGAGCGCTACCATATCTCCGGGCTCCCCATCACCGACGGCCGCAGGCTCGTCGGCATTCTCACCAACAGGGATCTTCGCTTCGAGACCAACCCGGACCGCCTCGTCTCCGACGTGATGACCAGCGAGAACCTCGTCACCGCGCCCGTCGGCACGACCCTGGACCAGGCAAAGGTCATTCTCCACGAGAACCGGATCGAGAAGCTGCCGGTCGTGGAGGATGGCGCCGTACTGGCCGGCCTCATCACCATCAAGGACATCGAGAAGATCCGCGCATTCCCCCTGGCGTGCAAGGACGGCCTTGGCCGCCTGCGGGTCGCTGCGGCCATCGGGACGGGCCCAGACGCGTTGGAGCGCGCGGCCGCCCTCACCGAGCGCGACGTCGACGTCGTCGTCGTGGACACCGCCCACGGACATAGTACCCGTGTATTGCGCACGGTGCAGCAGGTCAAGGAGGCCCACCCGGACGTTGAAGTGATCGGCGGCAACGTCGGAACTGCCGAGGGCCTGCGCGATCTCGTTGCGGCCGGCTGCGACGCCGTGAAGGTGGGCATGGGACCGGGCTCCATCTGCACCACCAGGGTCGTCTCAGGCGCTGGCGTGCCGCAACTGACGGCCGTGGACGAGTGCGCCCCTGCGGCCGCCGACAGCGGCGTGCCCATCATCGCGGACGGCGGCATCAAGTACAGCGGCGACATCACGAAGGCCGTCGCCGCCGGCGCCGATGCCGTCATGATTGGGATGCTGTTCGCCGGCACCGAGGAGAGCCCCGGCCAGACCGTGCTGTTCATGGGACGCACGTACAAGGAGTACCGCGGTATGGGATCACTGGCGGCGATGCAGGAGGGCAGTCGCGATCGCTACGCCCAGGAGAGCGTGGAAGATGCCGCTAAGCTCGTGCCCGAGGGACTTGAGGGCCGCGTCCCCTACAAAGGACCACTCTCCGGCGTCGTCTATCAGCTCACCGGTGGGCTGCGCGCCGGGATGGGCTACTGCGGCGTGGATACCATC
>JASFTE010000264.1:0-6752 GCA_050114035.1 Armatimonadota bacterium
GGGAGTGGCGGGACACTCCCTTCGGCGAACGCAACACGCCCGAGTACGCCGAGCACCGGAAGTGGCTCACGGAGCAGAGGCAACAGGCCGAGGCGTGGGCCCGCGACCGGAAGGTGCAGGAGGCCCGAGCGGCCCTCGAGGCAAACGGCGCGAAGTAGCGAAGACGATCGAAGCGCCGAGTGCACTGAATCGGCGGGCCTGAGCACCGGGGGAGACGTGTCATGAGCATCGCTCGCCTCGCATCGCTGCTGTGCATTCCCGCAGTCATCGCGGCGCTGACGGCTACCGACGCCTGGGCAGAGCCGCAGGTCCTGTTTGACTTCGAGGGCGACTTCGCGCTGGAGAAGCGAACCGAGAGCCACGGTGGGAAGGCGTCCCTCGTGGAGCGGGATGGCAACACGGCTCTGCGCATCGAGGTCACCGCCGACCAGTCGTGGCCGGGCGTGCGCCTGCTGCCGCCGGAGGGTAAGTGGGACCTGTCGGCCTGCGATCGTGTCGAGCTGGAGATCACGAATGTCGGCGATGCCAAAGCCCGCGTGCTGTGCCGGGTGGACAACCCGGGCGCGGACGGCCGGAGACACTGCAACACGGATGGCGGGGGCCTGGAGGCGGGGCAGACAAAGACCTTCCAGGTCGTCTTCGGCAAGTCGTGGGGCGGGGCGGGCTTCGCCATCGACCAGAGCAACATCGTGGGTCTGCTCATCTTCGTGGACCGCCCCAAGCAGGCGCACGCGCTCACGGTTGACAACGTCCGGGCCGCGGGCGAGATACTCGTTCTCCCGGACTGGATCGGGGCGCGCCCGCCGGTCCCGGGGGACTGGGAGCAGACGCTCAGTGAGGAGTTCGACGGCGACGAGCTGGATCCGGAGCTCTGGAACACCCGACTCGTCTGGGACGGGCCACTGAAGAGTGCGCTCCAGGCCTATTCCGCCCAGAACATCATGGTCGAGGACGGTGCCCTGAAGATCAAGGTGGAGAAGCGCCACACGCACCAGTTCGACGAGCCGGATCTGCCGAGCCGGGAGTATGCCAGCGCGATCATCACGACATTCGACAAGTGGGCGCAGAAGCACGGGTACTTCGAGGCGCGCATCAAGCTGACGCGCGCCCGGGGGACGTGGCCGGCCTTCTGGATGATGCCGGACCGGGGCCCGGAGGGCGGTGACGTGTGGCAGCGGCGCTCCACCCACAACGGCGGGATGGAGATCGACATCATGGAGTACCTGGCCGAATGGGGCCCGGGGCGGTACAACGTCGCCGCGCACTGGGACGGGTACGAGAAGCAGCACCAGAGGTGGGGCAACTCCAAGCTGACCTACTCCCGCACCGCGGACGACTTCCACGTCTTCGGGATGCTGTGGGAGGAGGGCAAGCTGACGTTCTTCTGCGATGGGGAGGAGAAGGCAAGCTGGGAGAACGAGCGCGTCGCCTCGGTGCCGGTGTACCTGAAGCTCTGCGTGCAGATGGGCGGCTGGGCGACGAAGAACGTCGATGACGCCAGCCTGCCCGACTCCATGGTGGTGGACTACGTGCGGGCGTGGCAGAGGGCGGCTCCGGAGTAGGCACGGGCCACAGAGCCCGAGCCGTTGCGCTCCCCGTCGGTCCCACGCTCCTCATCGCGGTCGCGGGACGCTCAAGTGGTCGGCCAGGTACGGCGCGGCCGTTTCGGCCCACTGGGCGATGCGATCGAATTCCGCCTCCGCCACCGCCACGCCTTCGCCATCCTCGACCTCGGCCAGCACTTCACCCCAGGGAGCGATGATCGCCGAGCGCCCCACGCCCTGCAGCAACCCGGCGGAGTCATAGCTGCCGCAGTGGTTGGCGGACATGAAGTAGACGCCGTTCTCGAGCGCTCGGACCATCCCCTGGGCACGGTACGCCTCGGCCGCCGGGTAGCGCCAGGTGCGACAGCTCTCGGTGTCGACCCAGGCGGTCGGATGGACCAGCAGGCGCGCTCCGCGGACGACGAGCTCCCTCATGTACTCCGGGAAGACGTAGTCGTAGCAGATGGTGATGCCCGCCTTCACGAACCCCAGGTTCCGGAGGCACGCTCGGTCGCCGTGGGCGAAGCGCTCCGCCTCCTGCATGTACAGGTAGCACTTGCGGTAGCGATCCACGAGCCGGCCGTCGGGGGAGATGATCAGCGCGGTGTTGTATACCTCCGCGCCTGCCTGCTCGACCATCCCCGCCACTACCCACAGACCTCCGGCCGCGGCCGCATCTTGCAGCGCCGCGCTGGTCGGCCCGGGCAGGGGCTCGGCCAGCTCAGACATGCGGCCGTAGACCAGGCCCGTGCTGAAGCACTCCGGCAGGCAGGCGAGATCGGCCCCCTGCTGCGCCGCCTCGTTGATGAGATCAGCGCCCTTTCGGATGTTCGCCGCCACGTCGCCGACGGCGCACTCGATCTGACCCACGGCGAGTTTGGGCACGGCGTACACTCCCTTGACCGGCGCCCGCGATGGTGGTCACATGTATGCAGACCGTCCTTCACGCTGCGCCGCTCCCGCCGGGCGCGAGTAGAGCTTCGGGGGGGCCTCGTAGGGGATGAGTGCGACTCCCTCACCCTCGTGAAGACCGACTGACCTCACCGTCGGGGAGCCGGAGTGCAGCTCGAGCACGGCCCCGAAGCGGCGCGTCCGCCCCGGCCCGCGCAGCACGATCGTGCCTCGCGTCTCCCAGCGAGGGTTGCCCGGCGTGCGGCCCCAGGTGGCCTCCAATGGCTCGTCGCCCGTGGCCACCAGCCGCAGCCACAGCCCGTCGCAGATCCGCCAGTCCACCGTGACGTGCTGCACAGGATCGGCGACGGTGCGGTCCACGAGCAGCCCGAAGACACCGTCGGTGGGAAGCGCCGGCATGTCCAGCGCCGCCGCGTTCGGCGCGGGAGCAGGCTCAGCGATCAGGTCGCCGCGCCCGTGCAGCACAAAGCTGAATCGCTTCTCGGCGGGCGCTTCGCCCCGGTCGGAGAGCACGATGTACGGCGGGTCGAACAAGAGGGTGCGCGCGAGGAGCACATCGTCGCACACGCCCTCGCGCACGTCGTCCCCGCGTCGGAGCATCGTCTTCCACAGGCTGGCTCTCCCGTCGTCCCGGTTGCCGCGCACGGCGGCGTGTGCCCAGGGGACATCGCCGCCCAAATCGGCCTCGAACTCCAGCGATTCCATGGGGCCCTGGCTGCCCTCGTCCACGAGCAGCGTGTTGTGGGAGAACGTGCCGCGCAGGAACATCGCCCACACATTGTCCTGGAAGCTCGGCAGACCGAGGTCGGAACTGACGATCTCGCCGCCGGCGTGGAGCGAGAAGGAGAGCTTGTCGTGATGGTGGTGCGCCTGCCCGCCATTGTTCTCCTCGCCACCGACGAACCACAGGGCGAGATCCCCCCACCGGCTGGGCTTGCGGAATGCGACCATCCGGGCGCCGCCGAGGACGGCGCTCGCGCGCGGCGGCTCACACGGCGGCGGGAGCTGGTCCGGCCCCCAGGCAAGCGCGGCGAGGCTCGTGCGCGGTGCACCGCACTTGTCGTACAGGAGCGACAGGACAGGCCCGTATCGCTCTGCGTCCACCTGCCCCGCCGCGTACTCGTACACGTGGCGGAAGTGCGTCAGGCTGAGCTGCCCCGGCCCGGCGCGGTCGCCGACGGTCAGGAGCCGGAGGTTGCAGTCCGCGAGATGCAGCGGCGCGCCGAACATGGCGCGGAAGTGCGCGCGCATCTCGTCATCGAGCGCGCCCTCCTCCTCACCGACACGATAGAGCGGGATGAGGGGAGTGAGGGCGTAGAAGTTGTAGAACGTCGAGGCCTCGTGCCAGAAGCCATCGGGCTTCCCCGTCTCCGGATCGGGCGGCACTCCGCGCGTGAGCAGGAGCTGCAGGCCCGCCCGTTCACTGTACAGCGCCTTCTCCAGCCAGTCGCTCCGGTCCAGGTGCCTGCCGAGCAGGGACAGCGCGGCGTTGGCCCAGCACGACATGTTGTGGACCATCATCTTGTCCATCCAGCTCGAGAGCACCTCACCCACCGGCGTCAGGATCCCAACTTCCACCGCCTTCCGGTCCTCGTCGCCCCCGCCGGGCGCGCCCTCTACCAGGTGCAGCGCCTGGACGAGCTGCAGCACGCACTGGGCCTCGTACAGGCCGTTGTAGACCAGCGAATAGGGATGCTCCGCCGGGCCCCGCGCGCGGCGCTCGAGTGCAGGGGCATACAGCTCGGTGACCGCGGCGCGCAGCCCGTCCCACACCCAGCGGCTGTATCGCTGGTCGCCCGTGAGGCGATACAGAACGCCGAGGCTGCTCATGAGCCGCCGGACCCGCTCCTGCGAGAGCGTCGTCCAGGCCTTGCGCTGGTTCTCGCCGGGCTGCACGTGCCGACCGGTCGCGGGATCGAGCATCGTGTCGCACTGGCGCGGGTCGAAGAGGAGATGCTGCCCCTGATCGGAGAAGTACATGCCGGTGCGCGGGCTCCCCGGCTCGCCCGGGACGAACCGCGGCTGCTGCCGGAGCACGACCTGCGCCTCGGCCTGCCACAGCTCGACCGCCTTGCGCGCCCAGGGCAACGCCTCTGCCTTGCGCTTCATCTCCTCGACGCGCTCCGCCCCGAAGTACAGGCTCGGCCACACATCCTCGATGGCCAGCCCCGCCTGGTGCTGAGAGAAGACGTTGGGCCACCCATAGCTGGGGCGTGAGGGCAGGTCGCTGTCGGTACTCATTACGCGTGCCTCACCGCTGCGTGATCGTGACGGCTCTGTCCACCGGCGTTCTCATGGTCTGCCGCGCGCCGCCGAGCCATCGCACCTCGATCTCCGCCTGGTCCGCGTGCTCCCCGAGCCCGAAGTGCAGCCGCATGTCGTTCTGGTTTCCCTCGCCCGTCGAGCCCTCGACCTGCCTGACCAGAACCCGGTCGCCGACGCGGACTCGCGCCTGGGCCCCGATGGCCGACCCGTCCCCGCGCAGCGTCGCCAGGAGCCAGTGGCCGCCGGGCGTCCGGTTCTGGTACAGCTTGCCGCCGGTCAGCAGGTCCAGGTCCCCGTCGTTGTCGTAGTCGCACCAGGCGCTCTGGTAGGTGCGTTCGGCCTGTATCCCGGCGGGCTCGGTGACATCGGCGAACCGCCAGTTTCCCTCATTCCGATACAGCACCGAGCGATCGCCCTTGTAGACCGTGGTGAAGTACAGGTCCAGGTCGCCATCGCTATCGAAGTCGCCGAGCGCGGGGCTGGCGAACGATTCCTGCCATTCCAGCCCTGCTGTCCCGCTCTTGTCCTCGAAGCCGTAGCCCGGGGGGCCCTCGTTGCGCAGAAACATGGGGCGGTCCTGGTACGATGGCGGGTGGCTGAAGTTGCCCACAAACAGATCCAGGCGCGCGTCGCCGTCCAGGTCGCCCCAGGCCGACCCGATCGTGTGGCCGCAGACGTGGTACTCGCGACCGCCCATGTACTTCAGTTTGCTCTTGAGCTTGCCAGCGACGTTGTACTCCACCGCGACGTCGCTCAGACTCAGGTCCCGCGGGGGCGCTCCGGCGCGCGTGTCATTGCGCCAGAGGATGTTGGGCTGGAGGCGGTAGTTGGACACGTACACGTCCACGTCGCCGTCCTCGTCGAAGTCCGCGCACGTCACGCCCCGTGCCGAGAGCATCTCCGAGCCCGGTGTGCGCCAGTGCTCCCGAAGGGTGCCGTCGCCCTGGTTGAGGCAGACGACGTCGGGGTACATCTCCTTCTCCCACACCTCGTATCCGCCCACGTACAGGTCCAGGTATCCGTCGCCGTTGAGGTCCGCCCACGATGCTCCGCGGGACACGACGGTAGGCAGCTCGGGCATGTCGGCGCCCGCATCGGAGAGGGTGCCGTCGCCGTTGTTGCGCAGCAGCGCGCCCTTGCCCGACCAGAGGAACAGGTCCAGGTCGCCATCGTTGTCGCAGTCGCCCCACGTCCCCCCGCCTCGCGCTGTCGGCAGCGCGGCGGCATCGTTGGCCCGCACGAACCGCTCTCCGCCCTCGTTCCGGTACAGATTCCCACTGATCCACACATCCACCCACCCGTCGCCATCATAGTCGCCCCACGCGGCGGCCCCATCTCCCGAGAGGCCCACCTCCTGCGCAACGTCAACGAACAGCGGCTCCTGCGCGGCCACCGTCGTCGCCGGCAGCCAGATCAGCAGTGCCACGTACACGGTTCTCATGGGCCCGTCTCCCGTCCTGTGCAGCCCAATAGGGCCACCGGCACAGCCAGTGATGCGATTCACGGCAGGTGCTCCTTCGGCCGGGGCTGCGCCCGGCCTCTTCGGGACGGGCCCGCCGAATCCTCTGCTCGCCGCGCGCGCAGTTCGTTGTCGCGGGCACAGGGATGTGCTATACTGTCGCCCGCGGCGTCGGCGCAGCGTGCGTGTGCAGGTGAGTGTGTAATGACGGCCGAAGAGCCCAACGGGGCGCCCGAACGCGGAGACGCCATGGGGACACTGCGGGTGTCCGTCGGGCTCATCGTCTTTCTGGCCGGCATCGCGCTCATCATCTTCGTCTTCCTGCAGGCGTACAATCTCTTCGACACCGTTGATGACGAGATCGCCGCCGTCGGCGCACGTGCGGACAATCCGGGCTCTGACGGAGATGGCAGCGGGCCCGGCCCGACGCTGGGTCAGGTGGCGCTGGGTGTGGGACTGCGTATTGGCCTCCTGATCGCCCTCGGCTTCCTGGCTGGGCTGGTTTCCACGCAGGGCGTCCGCATGATCGCGGCCCGCCGGGGCGGAGGATGGGCATAGGCGCGCTGCTCCTT
>JASFTE010000265.1:0-6745 GCA_050114035.1 Armatimonadota bacterium
CGGGGTCACGCCGCCGCCATGCCATCCTCTCACGCCCAACTCATCATACGGGACGTGGTGGCTGAATACGGCAGCATTCCAGCCCTGCGGGGAGTGAGCCTGGAGGTCGGGGCCGGCGACATGGCCGGCATCATCGGCCCGAATGGCTCAGGGAAGTCCACACTGCTGCGGACGATCTGCCGGGTGCTGAGGCCGCGGGCCGGCTGCGTGCTCCTGGACGGGGAGGACGTGCTGGAGTGGGAGACCAAGCAACTGGCGCAGCGTCTGGGCGTGGTGGCCCAGGAGAGCCCGACTACGTTCGAATTCACGGCCCTTGAGATTGTGCTCATGGGCCGGGCGCCGTACCTGGGGCGGCTCGAGGCGGAGTCGCAGGCGGACCTGGCCATCGCCCGGGAGGCGATGCGGGAGACGGACTGCTGGTACCTGGCCGACCGGCCGATAACGCAGCTCAGCGGCGGCGAGAAGCAGCGAGTGATCATCGCCCGGGCTCTGGCCCAGCAGGCCGACGTGCTGCTCCTGGACGAGCCGACGACGGCCCTGGACATCAACCACCAGGTCGAGATACTCGACATCATCGCGCGGCTCAACCGCGCCGAGGGCGTCACGACGCTGATCGTGATGCACGACCTGAACCTCGCCAGCCAGTACTGCGACTACCTGGTGGTGCTCAAGGACGGACGGGTGTCTGCCGTTGGTACGCCGGAGGAGGTCATTACGCCCGAGACGATCAACGAGGTGTACGGGGCGGACGTGGTGGTGGCCCCGCACCCGAAGACCGGCCGGCCGCAGATCGTGCTGCTGCCACAGGCCACAGAGGCCGCTATGGCGCCGGAGGCGACGCTCACGGGCGGACAGGCCGACGGGGGCTGATGCAGGGCGTCTAGGGCTTCTTGACCTTGCCCGACTTCAGGCAGGTGGTGCAGACGTACACACGCCGGGGCGAGCCGTCGAGGATGGCCCGTACGCGCTGCAGATTCGGCTGAAACTGCCGTTTCGTGTGACGCTGCGAATGACTGACATTGTGGCCCGTCATCGGGCTTTTGCCGCAGATTCGACATCTTCGCGCCATAGTATGTCACCACGCAGTGGATGGTTGCGATGTCTGCAGAGCTGCAGTTGACAGTGGAGCGACGCAGACGGGCCGTCAATGTAGCAGAGGGACGGCGATCTTGCAAGGGGCTTTTCCCTGCTCGCGTCTCAGCCACGTTCCGGGCAGTGGTTCTGATGCGGCAGCGGTCACTGACGGCGGATCACGAGGGGAGGTGAATCGTTTGGCTGATGCAGGCCTGATCGTACTCGCTGACGGACGCGGTAAGCTGGTCTCACCGGACGAGTACCCGGTGCGGAAGCGCGGCGGCAAAGGCGTGAAGACGTGGAGCACACTGGACGGCGCGAGCATCGCCGCTGTTGCCCACGTTCAGACGGGAGTTGACCAGAAAGCTCTGATAGTCACAGCACGTGGCATGGCAATCATGATCAGAGTGGACGATGTCGCCAAGCGGAGCCGGACGGGCGGTGGTGTTCGGCTCATCACGGTGGCGCCGGGAGACAGAGTCGTGTCGGTGACCGTGTAGGCGCAGTTCCCGGTCATAGGGCCCTCGCCGCTCGTCATATGCCGCGCGGCGAGGGCCTATTTATGTCTGCCGCAGAGGTTTGCGCCCCCGTTCCATCCCCCTGTTGACGCCTCGATGCTGCATCGAAGGTCATCCAACTCCGCCCTGAGGCTCAATTCCGTGTTCTACGTTACAATATGGCCGCCAAACGCCCGATACATTCGGCAAACAAGGCAGAATCCTTGATAGTAATGTTATAAAGGTCGGCCTCGTGGGTACAATCCTCACGATGCGAGGTTGACAAGGCACTAAGAACACACGGCAAGGAGATGAGTTGAATGACTCTCATGCGATGGCGACCAACGTATGGTCTGAGGCGGCCGTGGCACCGGTTGGATCGGCTGTTTGACGATGGCATCTGGGGCCAGTGGCTGGCACCCTTCAGCGAGGGCGTCGAGCGCGCGCCGCACGTGCCAGCTGTGGACGTGTACGAGGAGAATGGGCACGTGGTAGTGAGGGCCGAGCTGCCGGGTGTTGAGAAGGATCACGTGCACATCAATGCGACCGGCGACCAGCTCACCCTCGAGGCGGAGCGGAAGTCGGAGACGGAGACGCAGGAGGACCGGTACTACCGGCGCGAGCTCCACAGCGGGCGGCTGCATCGGTGCATCCCGCTGCCGACGGAGGTGAAGCACGAGGAGGCCAAGGCGACATTCAAGGACGGTGTGCTCCAGGTGCGGCTCCCGAAGGTGGAGGAGCAGACCAGCCGAACGATCGAGATCGAGTAGGGCACGCCGGAACCACCGCAGTCCTGGCGCAGTCGCCAAGCACGCTGCCGTCCCCGATGGAAGGGGACGGCAGCTCGTTTCTTGTGGTGGTGTGGGGCGGGTTGCGTCGGCCGGAGGCGAGGAGGGTCGGGCCGCGGCGACGAAATGGCAGTTGGCACGGGAGTCACACTTGTCCGTGCGAAGCGATGCTCTCGGAGGAGGAGCGGAGCGTGAAGCTCTCGGACTATCTCGAACGCGAGGCGGAAAGCCCGAAGCGGCCGCAGGTGGATGCCGGGTACTACGTGGCGAAGCAGCAATTTGAGGAACTGGGCGTGGGTGCGGACGAGGCGATCGAGGCGGCGCTGAGCGTGCCGCTGTCGGTACACTGCTGGCAGGCGGACGATGTGGGGGGACTCGAGACCAGGGAGGGGGAGGTGGACAGCGGCGGGCTGCAGGCGACTGGCGGGTATCCCGGCGCTGCCCGGACGGGCAATGAGATCCGGCATGACTTCGAGAAGGCGGCCGGGCTCATCCCGGGGGCGCTGCGCTTCAACCTCCACGCCATGTACGCTGAGACCGGGGGCGCGGCCGTCGAGCGGGACGAGCTCACGCCGGAGCACTTCGCCACCTGGACCGACTGGTGCAAGAGCAATGGCTGGGGGATGGACTTCAACCCCACCTGCTTCGCGCACCCGCAGGCGGCCGACGGGCTCACGCTGTCGCACCCGGACGAGTCGGTGCGCGGGTTCTGGGTGCGCCACTGCCAGGTGTGCCGCGATGTCTCCCGCGAGATCGCCGAGCGGCTCGACAGCCAGTGTGTGTGCAACATCTGGATCCCCGACGGCCGCAAGGACACGACGGTGGACCGCGGTGGACCGCGCGAGCACCTCATCGAGTCGCTCGACGCCGTGTTGAGGGAGAAGCCGATACGCGGAGTGGTCGATACCGTCGAGAGCAAGCTCTTCGGGATCGGCGTGGAGGACTACACGGTGGGCTCGCACGAGTTCTACCTGCTCTATGCCGCCACCCGCGGTGTGGGGATCTGCTTCGACATGGGGCACTTCCACCCGACGGAGACCATTGCCGACAAGGTCTCGGCGGCGCTGCCCTTCGTGAAGCACGTGCTCATCCACGCCAGTCGCGGCATTCGGTGGGACAGCGACCACGTGGTGCGCTTCACCGATGACATGAAGGCGGTCTGCGACGAGGCCGTGCGCAGCGGCGCGCTGAGCGAGATGCTGTGGGCGACGGACTTCTTCGACGCGAGCATCAACCGGGTGGCCGCGTGGGTGATCGGCGTGCGGGCGGTGCGGAAGGCCATCCTGTATGCGCTGCTCGAGCCGTGGGCGCTGGCCCAGGAGGCCGAGTATGCCGACGACGGTGCCGCCAAGCTGGCGCTCCAGGAGCGGCGGTCGGAGCTGGCCTTCGGAGCGGTGTGGGACCAGGCATGCCTGGAGGCCGATGTGCCCGTGGGGACGAGCTGGGTGCCCGAGGTGAGGCGGTACGAGGAGACGGTGCTGGACAGCCGCCGCTGAGCGGGGCGATGGTCGCTATGGCACGGCGGGACGCGAGCACCGGCATGCGCACGGCGGATGACCTGCGGCGCGAGCTGCGCCGGATTGACGGCAAGGGCTACAAGGCGTACCGGGACATCAGGGGCACGTATGGCTTCGGCGAGTACGTCCTGTACATAGACCACGTGCAGGGCGATCCGTTTGCCTCGCCCAGCCGGCTGCGAGTGCTGGTGCCTGAGCCGGGCGCCGGCTTCCCCCCCGACACCTACTCCCCAAGGAGCCGCGAGATCGCGCTGCGCGACTTCCTCACGCGCCGGTTCCACGATGCGGCGCGGCGCTTTGGCAAAGGCAAGCGCGGCACAGGGCACAGCGGGATCATTGAGATCGACCGGCCCGGGCAGGAGATCCTGGAGAGAACGTCGGCCTTCGTGACGGACGAGCACGTGGAGGCGCGGTTCGTGGCCGGGCTGCCGGCGCGCGGGCGACGGATCGCGGCGAGGCATGCGGAGGCGATGCTGCTGGACGAGCTGCCGCGGATCGTGCAGGCGTCGCTCTTCTTCGAGAGTCTGGATGCCGAGGCGCTGCAGGCGCACGTGGAGACGGCCGAGGACGCCGACGCGCTGCGGGAGCAGCTCGATGGGCTGGGCCTCGTGGCCTTCGTGGCGGATGGGGCAGTGCTCCCGCGCGCCAGTGGCATCGATCCGCGCCCGCTCACCGCCGGTCGCGTCATCCCCTTCGAGTCGCCGGAGTCGCTCCGCGTGCGGGTGGAGCTGCCCAACCGGGGCGCGGTCACGGGGATGGGGATACCGACGGGCGTCACGGTCATCGTGGGCGGCGGGTACCACGGGAAGTCCACGCTGCTCAACGCCCTCGAGCTGGGCGTGTACAACCACGTGCCGGGGGACGGCAGGGAGCTGGCCGTGACGCGGCCGGACGCGGCGAAGATACGCGCGGAGGATGGGCGGCGCATCGAGAAGGTGGACATCTCTCCGTTCATCAGCGACCTCCCCTTCGGCCGGGACACGCGGGCGTTCTCGACGGACGATGCCAGCGGGAGCACCTCCCAGGCGGCCAACATCCTCGAGGCGCTCGAGCTCGGCGCGCGGGTGCTGCTCATCGACGAGGATACGTCGGCGACCAACTTCATGATCCGCGACCACCGCATGCAGGAGCTGGTGTCCAAGGAGAACGAGCCGATCACCCCGCTCATCGACAAGGTGCGGCAGCTTCATCGTGACACGGGCGTCTCGACCATCCTGGTGACGGGCGGGTCGGGCGATTACTTCGACGTTGCCGATCGCGTCATCGCCATGGCCGAGTACCGGCCGCGGGACGTCACGGAGCAGGCGCTGGCCATCGCCCAGAAGCACCGGGCGGAGCGGAGCCCGGAGGGCGGCGCGCAGTTCGGTACCGTCACGGCGCGCATCCCCGTGCGCCGCAGCTTCGACCCGAGCCGGGGCCGACGCAGCGCGCGGATCTCACCGAAGGGCCTCAAGACCATCAGCTTCGGGAGGCACACAATCGACCTCGGAGCGCTGGAGCAGTTGGTGGATGTCAGCCAGACGCGGGCCATCGGGGACGCGATCCACTATGCGATGGAGTACATGGACGGGCAGAGCACGCTGCGGGAGATCGCAGAGATGGTGCAGAGCGACATGGGTGAACGAGGCCTCGATGCGCTCAGTCGCCGGCCCATCGGCGACTACGCGGAGTTTCGCGGCCTGGAGCTTGGCGCGGCGATCAATCGGTTGAGGACGCTGGCGGTGAGGCAGAAGTGACGAGGGCCGGTCCGGGGATTCGGGTGCAGAGAGGGACGGCACAGCGGCCCGCCGTGCTCACTGTGCTCGGCGTATCCTGCCTTGTGCTGGCGTCCAGCACCACGGCCGGCGAAGGCGCCGACCCGCCCACGCGTGCCGCATGGGAACTGCGGGCGCTCGGTGTGCCTGAGGGCGAGCGCGTGGAGGCGCTGCGCAGGAGTGGCTCGCGGCGGTCAGTCACGATGGCAATTGTCGGGCAGGGCGGGGTGAGCAAGGCCCGGTTGAGGCGGCTGCTCGGCGAGGAGAATACGCTGAAGTACCGCGAACGCGCCAAGGACCCCGGCTCGAACACGCATGACACGGGCATGGCTCGCGTGATCCTCGACCTGACCTCGCGACTCGGGGTGCGAGTTCGCCTGCTCGTGTACCACCCCGGGGCTCCTTTCCGCGACGTTGCCAAGCAGATGCGCATGGCAGGGAAGGAGGCCGACATCGTCGTCTTCTTCCAGTCGTTCTGGGGCCCTGATGTCACGTACATCACCGAGGCCATTCGGCAGGCCCAGGGCTGCCTGTTCGTCTCGCCATATGTGCAGTACAAGCGTCTGCCGACCGGCGGATGCCCCCAGGCACACTCGGCCAAGCCTTGGGCAGACGGCTGCCCCAACTTCGTCACGGCTGCGCCGCTCGCGTTCAAGGCGCCCGGGCGGCTGCTGAGCCCCTCGAGCCGCGACGCAGACACGGAGGTCATCAACTTCATCGCCCCGTCGTACTACGCCAGCGGCCCGGGCGGCACGTGTCCAGCGGCGGCGGTGACGGCGGCAGTTGCGGCGTACGTCATCGCGGCCAGCGAGACGAAGCCGTCGCCGGAGGACGCCGTCCAACTCATGCGCGAGACAGTAACAAGGGACCAGGCCTCTCTCAAGAGCGCACTTGGGTACGATGACGATACGATGAAGCGCCTGAGAACACAGCTCGCGTTCCTCGCCGATCCCAAGGGCGGCGCAAAGCGGAAGCTCGACGCAACCGGGGTCCTCAACCTGTGGAGCATCCACCAGCGCATCGGTAGTGCGGAGGGACCGACGCAGTAGCGGGTCACTCGCGCTCCAGCCGCAGAAAGTCGTGCATGACCCAGGCGCTGCGGCGGGTGACGGCGA
>JASFTE010000266.1:0-6737 GCA_050114035.1 Armatimonadota bacterium
GAGTGGGAGACGATCCGCATTCCATTGACAAGGAAGCTGGAACACTGGCGCGGCGCCGATGACGGGAGGCCCCACTTCCCCATCACCAGGATCGTGTTCTGCGTGCCGCTGCCGGGCGAGGACCACAAGTCCGGAACGGTGGAATACGCCGAGGTGATCGCGCAGTAGCTGCCGAGCGGGGACCGCTGGGCGCTGACGTCGACTGCAGGAAAGGCGGCGGGGCACCCTTCGCGTGCGCTCAGGGCAGGCTCGGACCCCGTGCTACTTCTTGTCATAGCTCACGGTCTGAATTCGTGCTCCGTCCCTGGGAGTCGCTCCTACCGTTTGGGCCCCGGGGCCTGGCGGAACCGCAAGGTCCAACTCACCTCGCGGCTCGTGGGGGCGTTGATGGTGGCGCGGACGAGGCTGTTGGCCTCTGTGAGCGTGATCTCGACGCCGGCGGCCCGGTCGGCGGGCGAGACCCGTGCCGACTGCGCGCTCCATGCCGCGTCGGGCGACCGGGCCACAACACGCAGCTCGTACGGATCGCCGGCGACGAGCGCGCTTCGGCCGCTCAGGCGCCGGCGCCGGGCATCCCACCGCTCTTCGAGCACATCCACGATCCCCTGGGTGATGTGCCTGGATGTGCTGATGAGCTGCGGGCGATCGAGCACGGGCCGGAGGGCCAGGATGCGGCAGGACTGCTCTGGGACCGAGACCTGCAGGCGCTCTGCGATCGGCTGGATGAGGGCGTTCTGCCAGTAGTCGAAGGCGACGTACGACGTGGCGCGCGGCAGCCCGATCCTGTCCAGGGCGCAGTCGAAGTCCGCGGGCTCGTCGTCCCAGTTGTAGAATCCGATGACGTCTCGGCGCGGCGTCCGGCGCTCGTCGGTGAGCAGCCAGATGCGGGGGGGATCGCGCTCGAACAGGTCCACCGGTCGGGGCAGGAGGCCGTGGGGGGGCATGGTGCGCTTGAGGATGTCGAGCCGGTCCGGCGGCAGCTCGGGCAGCCAATCGCTGGCGACGGTCAGTTGGCCGCTGATGGCGACCCAGGAGCAGACCAGGCGGGCGTGCTCCAGGGGCATGCTCTCGCGCACGTAGACGGGGTCGGGGTCGTTGTACCACACGCGCCCGTGGAGGAAGTACTTCCGCGAGCCGTGCACGGGCCCCCGCAGCAGTCCCGGCCAGCCGGCACCGTTGTCCGGCCCGATGCGCATGGCGTCCACAAGGCCGAATGCTCCGCCGAAGGAGCGCATGTTCTGCGGGGCGCAGCACCCGAGGATGAAGACGTCCTCGCCAGCGGCCTCCCGGGCGAGCTCGAGCCCGGCCCGGTACGCCTCGATGTTCGTCTTGGTCGGGTCGTGGAAGACGGCGTCTCCGATCCCGTCATCCCGGTACTCGTTGTTGACATACATCTGCTTCGTCGCGGTGCCGGTCCAGAGCCCGTCCATCTTGAGATAGCGGTAGCCCCAGTCGCGAGTGATCCGACTCGCGACGCCGCGCAGGTGTCCGCGCGCCCCCGGGTGCGTCATGTCGAGCGACGTCCCGCCCCACCTGGTCTCGTACGGCTCGCCGCCCTCGCGCGTGACGAACCAGTCGGCATGCGGCTCGAAGAGCGGGTCCTCGTGGTCGCCGGCGAAGGGCATGAACCAGATCCCGGGCGTCAGACCCACCGCCTTGATGCTGTCTGCGGCGGCCTTCATGCCGGAGGGATAAGGGCCCGTGGGCCGGTGGGTCGTGAAGTTCTTCGCCGGGCCGCTGCGCCGCTCGCCCTCCTGCCACTTGTCGTCGATCTGGACGAAGGAGAAACCGAATGGCTTCAGATGCTCGGCGGCAAACTCGGCCAGGTCGGCGATGTGCTCCTCGTCGGAGGCGCCGCCGTGGGGACGGGAGTACCACGTGCAGTAGCCGGCGGGCTGTGGGGGCAGTGTGATCTCGTAGACTCGGGCGATGGCGTCGGCCCAGGCCTCGAGGCCGAGTCGCGCGTCGTCGAAGTAGCCAATGGCGAGCGTTTCGGTGTCCTCGCGCGCCCCGGGCGGAACGCGCAGCCGGCCGTAGTCGGTCTGGGCGGTGATGCGGACCCGGCCATGCTCGATGCTCGAGAAGACCACGCCGCTTCCGCGATCATGCGTGAGCCACCCGGCGACGACGCCATTGCGGGACCCGGGGTCAGCGATGGCGAGGTAGGCGTAGCTGCCGCTGTGGCCATCGGGCGGGGTGAGCCCGGCCGTCCCGAGGGCCCGCAAGCCATCCGGTGCGGCGCCGAGATCGACTCCGACGGACGCCCGCCGCACGCGATCGATGATCATCGGCTCCGCGGCGCCGTTATGGAGGCTGGATCGGAGGAGCACGAATCTCATGCCCGGGAACAGCATCAGCCGGTCCCGGTCGCCGCCCGGGTGGGATACCTCAATGGCCTTCCCGGGGCCGAATGTCTCGTCGTCGGTGGCCGCGATGCGGGCGGAGGCATCTGCCTCCGCCAGTCGGCCGTCCACCAGGAACGTGCGGCCCCCGGCCTTCTCCGTCACCTGGAAGCGTCCAGATGCCTGGTCGAATGACACGATGAGGAACTCGTTCTCGATCTCGATCTCGCGTGCCACGTCGCCGCGCTCCTCGGCCAGAGCTGCGTTAGCGGGAGACGCCGCTGCCGCAGCAAGGAGAACGCTCATCACGGATGAGGCCGCCGGCCGTCTCTCCCAGACACGCATGTCGCGCCGACTCCCGTGTGCTGCGAGCGCCCGCAGTGCGTCGCGCATCATTTCCCCGCCCACGTCACCCGCGCCTTCCCGGGGCCGCTGTTGGCACGGGTGTAAGCTCTCGTGAGATGAGGAATCCGCGACAGAACGCGGTTTCTCCCGGAGGACAGGGCGAGGAGAGCGGCCGAGGGGCGACGAACAGACAAAGGCGCCGCGCGGCGCTGCAGGTAATGCTCGGCAGCAACGGGAGGCATCAGATGGAGACAGACCGTCGTGGGTTTCTGCGGACGATGGGCGCGGGGGCATCCCTTGCGGCCACGAGAGGCGCGCTCGCCGTGGACACGCCAGAGAGGACACGACCGAACATCGTACTTTGCATGGCCGATGACCAGGGATGGGGGGACATGGCGTACAACGGGCATCCGGTGCTGAAGACCCCGAACTTCGACGCCATGGCGGCGACGACGCTGCGCTTCGATCGCTTCTATGCGGCCCACTCGGTGTGCTCTCCCACTCGCGGGAGCGTCATGACCGGGCGGCATCCGAATCGGTTCGGGTGCTTCAAGTGGGGGCACAGCCTGCGGCCGCAGGAGATCACGATTGCCGAGGCGCTGAAGACGGCGGGATATGTGACGGGGCACTTCGGGAAGTGGCATCTCGGGTCGGTGCGCAAGGGGAGCCCGGTGAATCCGGGGGCGAGCGGCTTCGATGAGTGGTTCTCGGCGGAGAACTTCTTCGACAACGACGCTATCCTGAGCCGCGAGGGTGTGGCGGTGCAGACCGAGGGCGAGAGCTCGATGGTGACGGTGGACGCGTCGCTGGAGTTTATTCGGAAGCACGCCAGAGGGAAGCAGCCGTTCCTGGCGGTCGTGTGGTTCGGCTCGCCGCACGGTCCGCACCGGGCGGTCGAGGAGGACCGGGCGCCGTACGCGGACCAGGAGGAGAAGCTGCAGCACTTCTACGGCGAGATCACGGGCATGGACCGGGCCTTCGGCAAGCTGCGCGGGGAGCTGCGTTCCCTGGGCATCCACGAGAACACGATCCTGTGGTACTGCAGCGACAACGGCGGGCTCCCGGGCGTCGGCTCCACGGGAGGACGCGGGAACAAGGGACAGGTGTACGAGGGCGGGCTGCGGGTGCCCGGGATCCTCGAGTGGCCCGCGCGCATTCCGGGACCCCGGACCACGGACCTGCCATCCAACACGTCCGACATCTACCCGACGCTGCTGGACATCGTGGACGTGCAGATGGCCGGTCAGCCGCCTCTGGATGGGGTGAGCCTCGTCCCGCTGCTGGACGGGAAGATGAGCGCCCGACCGGCGCCGATGGGGTTCTGGAACCACCCGACCGGCGGCATCAGCACACCGAGCGCCAAGTGGATGAAGGAGCTGCTCGACGCGCAGGCGGCAGGCGCCGAGCCGACCGACACGGAGCGGCTGCGGCTGGATGCCGGGGACGTGAGCCAGCAGTACCCGGAGGACGAGTTCCCGGGCCACTCGGCGTGGCATGACTGGCCGTGGAAGCTGCACCGGATCCCCGGGAAGGAAGGGGACGTGCGGCTGGAGCTGTACAATCTGGCCGACGACCCGGGTGAGGAGCGCGATGTCGTCGCGCAACAGTCCGATCGGGCGGGGGCGATGAGGGCTGAGCTCGAGGGCTGGCTGGCGTCGGTCGTTCGGAGCCTCAACGGCAAGGACTACGCGTAGACTCCGAGGACACGATGCCCGCTTCTTGACGACACGCTGCCGGCGTTGCGGGCGAGGACGGGAATGGGGAACGTCGAATGACCCGGTCACCGATTATGCTCTCGGCGCTCATCATCCTGGGTTCGGCCCAGAGCTCGGAGGGCGATGCTGTGAAGCTGCTCGACTACGGCGAGATCCAGGAACTCACGCAGACAGGGCTCGCGGTGGGTGAAACTGCCACGTACGGCGTCTGGGTGTGGGCGCGGGGCGGGAGCTCGGTTAGGATTGGCATCGGGGAGACCGGGCTCAGCAGGGAGGGGGTCAGTGAGTACCGTCCGTACTCCTGGGTGCGAGCCGGTCGGGTTGAGCTGACGGCGGGGGAGACGTACGGCTTTGAGCTCGAGGCGCGGGCGCCCGGCGAGGAGGATCCGGGGAGGTGCGTCGGCTGGCTGGCGCTGTCCACGGAGGAGGGTTTCGATCCGCAGAGAGCCTGGGAACTGATGCGGGTCCATCCGCATCGCGTCGGGCCCGTGGCGGACGCGCGAGTGAGGGAGAGCCGAAGCACGCGGACGTCGTTCCACTTCCCGGAGTACGAGACGCGGGAGGAGTGGGAGGCGCGGCGTGAGGAGGTGCGCAGGAAGATCCTTGTGAGCGCGGGACTGTGGCCGCTGCCGGAGCGGGGACCGCTGAACGTCAAGGTCGTCGAGACGCTGGACCGCGAGGGTTACACGATCGAGAAGCTCCACATGGAGACGTGGCCCGGGGTGTACTTCCCCGGGGCGCTGTACCGGCCCAAGGGAAAGACGGGGCCGTTTCCGGCCATCATCGCTCCCCACGGTCACGGCAAGCTGGGCCGGATGGCGACGCACGTGCAGGCGCGCTGCGCCAACTTCGCGCTCCAGGGCTACATCGCGTTCTCGTACAACATGATCGGCTACGTGGACAACGACCAGATGCAGCACAAGTTCCAAAGCGACGAGGCGTACCTGTGGTCGGTGAGCGTCGGCGGGCTGCAGCTGTGGAACAGCATACGCGCGCTGGATTTCGTCACATCGCTGCCGGACGTGGATCCGGAACGGGTCGGGTGCACGGGAGCATCCGGGGGCGGCACGCAGACGTTCCTCGTGACCGCGGTGGACGACAGGGTCAAGGCAGCGGCGCCGGTGTGCATGGTCTCGTCATTCTTCCAGGGCGGATGTATCTGTGAGAACGCGCCGGGGCTTCGGCTGGACACGTACAACGTGGAGATCGCGGCGTGTACGGCCCCGCGGCCGCTGATCCTGGTGGGGGCCACGGGGGATTGGACGGACCTGACGCCGGAAGTGGAGTACCCGGATGTGCGGGGCATCTACGGGCTGCTGGGCGACGAGGAGAAGGTGACCTACTACTACCAGGACGCAGGGCACAACTATGACGAGAACAGTCGCGCGGCGGTGTACAGGTGGTTCGGGAAGTGGCTGCTTGGCGAGGAGGACGAGGTCAAGCTGCAGGAGGTGGAGACGGTGGAGGAGAGCGTGGAGGAGCTGCGGGTGTTCGATGAGGCGCGTGGGATGCCGGACGATGCTCTGGACCAGGAGGGTATCTTCCGAGCGCGTATTGCGGAGGCGAAGGAGCTGCTGGACCGCCTGTGGCCTGAGAACCAGGCGGAGTTGGACGAGTACCAGAAGACGATGCGGCCGGCGTTGGCGGACGTGCTCGACGTGAGGGAGCCCGAAGATGTGCGAGCTACGATCATGTCACGCCGATCCACCGCGCACGCCAGGCGCGGCGCGTACGACGTGATGGCCTACATCCTGGGTCGCCCCGGCGCGGGCGATGAGGTCCCGGCGGTGCTGTACACGCCGAAGGGCGCCGGGGAGGGCAAGACGGTGACGCTGGTGGTGCACCCCGAGGGGAAAGCCGCGCTGGTGGACTTTGCCCGGGGTGAGCCGGTCGAGATGGTGAAGGGTCTGCTCGACAAGGGGCAGGGCGTGCTGGCGATTGACACGTTCCTCACCGGGGAGCACCACTCGCCATTCGGCAACACGGTGCGAGAGCGATACGGGAGGTACTTCAGTACCTTCCATGCCGCGGACGAGGCGCTGCGAGTGCAGGACATCGTGACGGCGGTGGCATACCTGCGGCACCGGGAGGACGTGGCGGAGGTCAACCTCGTCGGCCTCGGAGAGGCTGGGCTGTGGTGTCTGCTGGCGCGCGGGCTCACGGATGGGGTCGGGCGGACGGCGGTCGACGTGGTGGGGCTCGACACGGATGACGATGCGGCGTGGGTGGAGCATCTGAACGTGCCCGGAATCCTGCGAGTGGGAGGGCTCGATGGGGCAATGGCGTGCGGCGCGCCGGGGGAGCTGTTGATTCACAACGCGGGTGGGAAGTTCGA
>JASFTE010000267.1:0-6736 GCA_050114035.1 Armatimonadota bacterium
TCTGGGGTATGATTACGGTAATCGAACTAATGTTCGCATAACGCTACTGAAGCTTCTATCGAGGCATCTCGCCGCCGGACCACGTGGCGCCTGAGCTCTGGGAGTGGTCGGTGCCGTGCAGCGGACGATTCTCTATGTGAATGTGGACGCGTTCTTCGCGTCCGTCGAGCAGAAGCTCCGTCCGGAGCACGCCGGCAGGTCCGTCGTTGTGGGCGAGCTGGAGGCCCCCCGCGGAGTCGTGTCCTCTGCCTCCCGGGAGGCGGGTGCCCGTGGCGTCGCGCCCGGCATCCCGCTGTGGCGCGCGCGGCAGCGCTGCCCGGACGCCGTCCTCCTCCCCGTCAACATGCGCGCGTACGAGGCCGAGGCAGAGAGCATGCTGAGCATCTGCGAGCGCTTCAGCCCGTGCGTGGAGTCGCTGACCGTGGGCGAGGCCTTCGTGGACGCCACGGGCAGCCTGCGCATGTTCGGCGGAGCTGAGGCCATCGCCCGGGACATACAGCGCGCCGTCGCCGAGGAGCTCAGCCTCACCGCCTCCGTCGCCGTCGGCCCGAGCAAGCTCGTGGCGAAGATGATCTCCCGCCCTGATGGGCCAGGCGCGCTGCGCATGGTCGGGCCGGACGAATTGCCCGGCGTCCTGGACGACCTGCCCGTCTGCGCCATCTGGACCGTCGGCGACCATGTCCACGAGCGGCTGCGGCGATTGGGCGTGCGGACCGTCGCCGAGCTGCGCCGCATCCCCTTCTTTGCGCTGGCGCAGGAGTTCGGCAAGGCTGGCCGGCGCCTGCACGACGCCGCGCGGGGCACCGACCAGGAACCCGTCAGACCAACTCACGGCTCACGGCCATCGGACCCAGCCGGCGCCGTCGAGTCGGTGGATCAGGAGATCAACCTGGGCATGGACACAGCCGACGTCGAGCCCCTGAGGCTCTCCCTGCTGGCCCTCTCGGAGCAGGTGGCGGCGAGGCTGCGGCGGGAGGGCCGAGCCGCTCGCGCGGTGACGCTGCGGCTGACGTGCCACGACTCCCAGATGCTGACTCGCACCGCCGCGCTGCCCGACGGCACCAATCTGGACGACGTCATCTACCGCGCCGCCGAGCAGTTGCTGAGCCGCGCCCCGCTGCAGAAACGTGTGCGCTGCATCGGCATTTCGGTGGGCCGCCTGCGCGAGGGCCGCCAGCCCTCCCAGATGTCCCTCTTTGACGCCCGGGCCGCACTGCAGACGCAGCTCTCCGAGGCAAAGGACCGTCTCCGCGACCGCTACGGGCGGGCCGCCGTCACCCGCGCCAGCCTGCTGCGCCCCCGTCGCGCAGCACGTGTGCACTGAGGAATCGTAGATTCCTCCAGGGCTTTGACACGCCTGCGACGCCCTTGCTATACTCCACCTCGCTATGCGGCTGATCTGCGCAGCCATCGCAACGGTCGTCGTCGGCACCGCATACGGAGCGCAGTTGGCGAAGTTCGAGCCCGCCACTGGCTGCTACATTGGGGCCTTCGTCCAGCTCGACCCGGTCGTCAAGGGCGACCTGGCCCGCTTCGAGCAGCTCACACAGAGGAAGCACGCCAGCTACTTCCGCTACTCCGGGTACGGGATGCCCTTCCCCGCCGAGTGGGTCGAGCGCGTGAAGGCCGCCGGCGCCGTTCCGCACATCGCCTGGGAGCCGCTCGAGGGGCTCGACCCCATTGCGGAGGACGACTACCTCGCCAAGTGGGCCGAGGATGCGCGGGACGCCGCGTGCCCCATCTTCCTGCGCTTTGCCTCCGAGATGAACGGGACGTGGATGCCATACTCGGGCGATCCGAAGAAGTACGTGGAGAAGTTCCGCTTGGTCCACGACGTCCTGGAACGCATCGCGCCGAATGTGGCCATGGTATGGTGCGTCTTCGCCACTCCCATCGCCACCATCAAGCAGTACTACCCGGGAGACGAGTACGTGGATTGGGTCGGCGTGAACGTGTACTCCGTGCTCCGGCACGACGGCGATCCGAACAAGCCGGCCGGCGAGGACCCCCGGGACATGCTCGACTTCGTCTACCGGGAGTACGCGGACCGCAAGCCGATCCAGATCTCAGAGTACGCCGCCACCCACTACTGCCGCGCCACGGACCAGAAACTCGTCGACTTCGCCATCGGGCGGATGTCGGTGCTGTATGCCAGCCTCCCAAAGCAGCTCCCGCGGGTGAAGATGATCAATTGGTTCTCGGTCAACGCGGTGGACGAGCAGCTCGCGGCCAACAACTACGCGCTCACGTCAGAGGAGCGCGTGCTCGACACGTATGCCCAACTCGTGTCGCACCCGCATTTCCTCACCGAAGTCGTCGGCCTCCCGACACCCACGCCGCCACCTCCGGAGCCGCCGGTCGTCGTCGCGGTCGAGCCCACGGTGACGCCGCCCGAGCCGGCGGTGCTCCCGCCGCGGCCGCGCACGGGCGTCAACATCCTGCTTCTCGGCGCCAGCGGCGATGTGCTGCGCGGCAAGGTGGTCGTTCTGGCGGACGTGGGCACACAGGAGCGGCCGACGCTCGCAGCGTTCTCGGTGGACGGGCGTGTACGGGCCGTGCGCAGCGCCGCCCCGTTCCGGTTCGGGTGGGACAGCCGCGAGGTGGCCGATGGAACGCACACGCTGAAGGTCGCGCTGTATGACGAGCCCGCCTTCGCTCCCGTATCTCAGGCGCTGACCGTCGCGGTGGAGAACCGGTGAGGCGTCGGCCGGGGAGCTGGCGAAGTGCGGCCGTCGGCGGCTCCGTGGCTCGGAGGCGCCAGTGCGTTGACAACCCCTTTTCCGAGGGGCTATACTCCCTCCCGCCGATGCCCTGCACATAGCGCGGCGCAGACACAAGGGACACCGCGCGAGGACCGCAGGTCCTTGAGGACCACAGGTCCTCGAGGATCGCAGATCCTCACGGAGGTCCAGGCTTCAATGGCGCGTGTTCTGCTCAAAGAGCTGACGAAGTACTTCGGGGAGGTGGTCGCTGTTGAGAGCGTCAACCTCGAGATCGAGGACAAGGAGTTCCTCGTCCTCGTCGGCCCGTCCGGGTGCGGGAAGACCACCTGCCTGCGCATGATTGCGGGGCTCGAGGAGCCCACCGGCGGCGAGATCCACATCGGCGAGCGGCTCGTCAATGACATCTCGCCCAAGGACCGCGACATCGCCATGGTGTTCCAGAACTACGCGCTCTACCCGCACATGAGCGTGTTCGACAACATGGCCTTCGGGCTGAAGCTGCGCAAGATGCCGCGCGACGAGATCCGCGGCCGCGTGGACGATGCCGCCGAGATGCTCGGGCTCGAGGGGCTCCTCGAGCGCAAGCCCAAGGAGCTGTCCGGCGGGCAGCGACAGCGAGTGGCCCTGGGCCGCGCCATCGTCCGCGAGCCGGCCGTCTTCCTCATGGACGAGCCCCTGAGCAACCTGGACGCGAAGCTCCGGGTGCAGACGCGGGCCGAGCTCATCAAGCTCCACCGACGCCTCGGGATCACTACGGTGTACGTAACGCACGACCAGGTCGAGGCCATGACCATGGGCGACCGCATCGTGGTGCTCAAGGACGGCCTCGTGCAGCAGGTGGACACGCCGTTGGGCCTGTACAGCACCCCGGCGAATCTGTTCGTCGCCGGGTTCATCGGCAGCCCCCCGATGAACTTCGTGGACTGCACGCTCTCCCGCGACGACGGCACGATCTGGGTGGACGCCGACCCGGCCCGGCTCCGCGTGCCCGACGCGGAGGGCCACGACCTGGAGGGCTACGTGGGGCGGCCGATGGTGTTCGGCATCCGGCCGGAGCACATGTACGACAGGGCACTGAGCCCCGGGGTGCCGCCGAGCGACGGCAACACCGTGCGCATGGGGGTCGAAGTGATCGAGCCGATGGGCGCCACGTCGGTTCTGTACCTCAACTGCGGCGACCACAGCCTTCTGGCCTCCATAGACAGCGCAACGCAGGCGCAGGAACAGGGCAGCCTGGACGTTGTCTTCGATATGGCCAAGGCGCACCTGTTCGATGCCGAGACAGAGCAAACGGTCTACTGATACGACGGGCCGGCAGTGACCGAGGCCTGACACCACGGACCTCCACAGCAGCATCAGCCGGAGGTCCTTTTTCGCGGTGGCCGAGCGCCGGGACCGCGGAGCGTGAGGGAGACATTGGCCAGCCAGAAGCAGCCACAGCCGTCCACGCGGACCTTCATGGTGCCGCGCAAGATCATCTCCGGCGTAGGCAGCCTGCAGCATCTGGGCGCCGAGGCGCCAGCCCTGGGCACACACGCCCTGCTGGTGACGGGCCGCGGCGCGCTCCGCGCCGCCGGAGCGGAGCAGAAGGCCATCGAGCTGCTCCGCGCGGCCGGGCTTGAGGTGACGCAGTACACCGGAGTGACACCGGATCCCACGGTGGGGCAGGCGGATGAGGCGCGGGACATGGCCCGATCGCGCGGCTGCGACGTGGTCGTGGGGCTCGGCGGGGGCAGCGCCCTGGACGTGGCGAAGGCCGCCGCCGGAATGATGCACCACGACGCGTCGGTGACAGCCGTGCAGCGGGGCGAGGAGGAGGGGCGTTCGGGCGTGCCGTTCGTCGGCGTCCCGACCACCGCCGGCACCGGGAGCGAGATAACCCGCAACGCCGTGCTCACCGACCCCGACCGGCAGGTGAAGGCAAGCGCGCGCAGTGAGCACTGGATAGCGGCCGTGGCGATTGTCGATCCGGCACTGCTGCTGACTCTCCCGCCCAACCTCACCGCCGCCTCGGGCATGGACGCCTTTGTCCACGCCACCGAGAGCTTCTTCTCCGTCGGCGCTACGCCGGTGACGGAGGCGCTGGCGCTGCGGTCCGTGCACCTGCTCGGAGCGGCACTGCCGGTGGCGCACGCGGATGGCAGGGACCTGGGCGCGCGCAGCGACTGCGCCATTGCGAGCCTCACGGCGGCACTGGCCTTCGCCAACTCCGGCCTTGGGGCCGTACACGGGCTCGCCCCCGCCATCGGCCTGCTACACAACGTCTCCCACGGCGACGCCTGCAGCATCATGCTGCCACACGTACTACGCTTCAACCGCGACGCGATGCGGGACAAGCTGGACCAATTCGGCGCCGCCATCGGCGTAACCGCGCGGCCGGCAGGGGACCGCGTGGCGGCAGCCGTGGACAGCATGTCCCGGGGCTTGGCCATGCCGCAGCGGCTTCGCGACGTGGGCGTCACGGAGCAGGGGCTGGAGCGGATTGCCGACGAGACCGTTGGCTCCAGCTCGCTCAAGTACAACCCGCGGAAGGCGTCGCGGGAGGATCTACTCGCGATGCTGCGGGAGGCCTTCTAGGGCTGCCACGCAGCCAGTGGATGAGCCATGGCCGAACCCCGGGAAATGGACTTCTTCGAGCATCTGGATGAGCTGCGCGGCCGGATCATCCGCTGCGTCATCTATGTGCTGGTGGGCATGTGCGTGGCCTGGTTCTTCAAGGGGGAGCTGATGGGCATCATCCAGGCCCCCCTCCAGGCGTCCATCGAGCGGGCCAACCTGCCCGAGGACATGGACGTGGCGATCTTCGGCCCGAGCCTGATGAGCGGCCTATCCTACGCCATACAGCTCTCCCTCTTCGGCGCCCTGCTACTCTCCTTCCCCCTGATGGCGCTCGAGGCGTGGCTCTTCATCGAACCCGCGCTGTACGCGCACGAGAAGAAGTACGCATACATCGTGCTCCCGGCTTCCGTTGCCCTCTTCGCGGCCGGTGTCGGGCTCTTCTACCTGATCTCGCCCATCGTCTTTGGGTTTCTCCTCAGCTTCTTCGAAGACTTCCGCATGAAGGCGATGCTGGACATCTCCAAGTACATCTGGCTGCTGGTGCGGATGCTGCTGTCCTTCGGGATCGTCTTCCAGCTCCCGCTGGTGGTTACGTTCCTCGCGCGCGTCGGCCTGGTGGACCACCACATGCTGCTGAGCAAGTGGCGGCATGCCATAGTGGGAATACTCATCGCGTCGGCCATCATCACCCCGACAGTGGATCCCTTCACCATGAGCGCGCTCGCCGGACCTGTGATCGGCCTCTACATGCTCAGCATAGCACTCGCGGCGATCTTCGGCCGGCCGCGCGGGGAGGGTGAGCCCGAGGACGAGCCCGAGGATGAGCCGCCGGCGCTGCCGCCGCCGCCCGAGCCCAGCGATCCGTCCACGGACGACGAAGTAGAGGATGACACCGGGGACGATGCGCCAACCGAGGACGCCGACGAGGACCCGAGCCCGGACGATGACGACGCTGTGGAGGAGTCAGAGGACGACTCCGCCGAACACGAGCCAGGGGACGACTCCGCTACAGAGGAGGACGACGTCGCGGAGGAGCCGGAGGACAGGATGCTGTAGGCAGGATGCGCACCCCCCGCCCACGCCACGCGAGATGAACGTCAGCGAGGTCCTGGACGCCATCCGGTCGAGCGACGACTACGCCGGGCAGATCGCGCACGTGCGCACGCTGCCCGGGCGCGAGCCGCGCCACGGCACGCTGGAACATGAGCCCAGCGAGAAGATGCAGGTCGTGCTGCGGGAGCTGGGGATTGACCGGCTCTACACGCACCAGACCGAGGCAATCAACCTGGCGCTCGCCGGCGAGGACGTGGTCGTCGTCGCGGCCACCGCCAGCGGCAAGACCCTCTGCTACACCATCCCCATCGCCGAGGCCATCTACGAGCGCGGCACGTCGCGGGCGTTCCTGATCTTCCCCACGAAAGCCCTGGCCCAGGATCAACTCCGCAAGCTGGAGC
>JASFTE010000268.1:0-6734 GCA_050114035.1 Armatimonadota bacterium
GACGGTGGCATCTCACAGTGCCCGCCCGTCGCCCGCACCTCCGCGTCTACGTTGTCCGCGAGGCGCTGGGGATTCTGAGAGAGATCGATACCGAGGAGGCAGATGAGTGATGGCTCGACAAGCTGCGCAGCACAAGGACCTCGACTACTACATGAAGCTGCCGTACGCGATTGAGCTGCGTCAGTATGAGGACGGCGCCTGGTTTGCCCGGATCCCGGAACTGCGCGGCTGCATGACGGAGGCGGACACGCTGGAAGAGGCCATGGACATGATCCGCGACGCGCAGCGGGAGTGGATTGCGGCCTGCCTGGACGACGGCACGCCCATCCCGGAACCGAGGGAGGCCCGCGCCTACAGCGGTCAGTTCCGGGCTCGCCTGCCGCGCAGCCTGCATCGCCAACTGGCTGAGCTCGCGGAGCAGGAGGGCACGAGCCTGAATCAGATCGTGGTGTCGCTGCTGAGCGGTGCATTGGGCTCGCGGGCGGCCAGCTCCAGGCAACGTGCGAAGGCCCGGAGTCGGACATAAGTCGCCGCGTCTGCGTAGCATCACGACGCATGCTGCTACCCTCGCCGGCCAACCACTCGCAGCACCTTATAGATCCGCAGGTCGTCCACCGACACGCGGGCGCTGTTGCGCTGTACTTCGATCTGCGGGCCCTGGCTCCCCTCGATGGCCGGGTCGAATAACTCCACCCGCTCGATCTCATCGGCGTACGCGGGAAGCCAGAACTGCAGCCGCGGCACGACCTCCGGTGCCGGCGCATCGACGCCCAGAGGCACATCGTAGTTCAGCAGATGGATCACGTACTGCCACCGCCGCTCATCGCGCCGTACGAACCCGTTGATCCGGACGGCGGGGCCCGGATCCGCATCCCTGAGCATGCTGGGCACATCGCTCATCCCGGCGGCACTGAGCCACTTCCGCAGCCCTCCGACAAGAGGCAGCCGCTTGCCGGCTATGCACTGCCCCTTGCGGTACTCAGTGCGGCGTAGCCCGAGTTCGGGGTCTTCCTCTCCGGTGAGCAACGCCGCGAGCGGCGGCTCTTCGAATGGCTGCATCCGCTCGTCGGCCACCGGCGGATCGCCGATGAGCAGCACGAGGCCGCCGCCGCCCACGTAGCCCTGGAGGGCCCTCAGCTGCTTCCTGCTGGCGTACTGGATGCCCGGGAACACGATGACGTCGTGGAGGAATAGTCCGCGCCGGCTCTCTAGCTGCTCCTCCGTCACATACCGGAAGAGCACATGTTCCGCCAGCAACTGCTGGGTAAGCTGCTTGACTTGCTGCAAGTGGGCCCGGTTGCCGTAGAGCTCCTGCTCCGCGAACATGGCCACAGCGATGGTCGCCCACGGCTCCATCCCCTCGTACAGATCGGGGTGGGCCTCGAAGAACCGCCGGTACTCGTTGAGCGCATCGCCGAACCGATCGTACTGCGGCCGGAGCAGGAAGCCCCCGCCGCCGCTGAAGGCCGCTGCCTCGGCCATGCCCAGGCGGGCGATGTTGGCGTTCATGTCCCACTCGGGCCGCGTCCGCGGCCACCCGCCGCGTGTGAGGATGAGCGGCCGCACGCGGGCGCCGAGGCACTGGGTGTACTTGTGCTGGAAGATGTTGTCGTTGTAGTGGCGCATGAAGATGTCTTCGACCAGGTCCACCTTCGCAAGCCCCGGATGCGTCCCGTAGTCGCCGATGGACCGCTCGAACATGATGTAGTCGCTGTCCCGGTATACGAGCTTCACGTGCTGCGGTCGTCCGTGCCCGCCGTTGGGGAAGATGAGGAACGGCTTCCGCACTCGCTCCGCGCCCTCGCGCACGTCCTGCTGGTGGTCGTAGAGGCTCTTGATCCAGAAGCGCTGCGTCTCGACCCACAGGAGGCCGTCCTCCGGGCTCCGCCCCAGCGAGATGTCGGCCACGTCGCGCGAGCCGAAGTACCTCTCCCGCTCGGCCGGGCTGTACCGCGCGGCGATGAAGTCGTCGAACTTCGCCTGGCAGTACGTGCAGTGACAGCGCTGCGAGCCGCTGTTGTCCACGAAGCTCCCGTCGTAGCCGCACCGCGCCACGAGCTCGGCGACCTTCTGCAGGTAGGCGCGCCAGTTGGGATTGTTCACGCAGGCCGCGTAGCGGTGGTTCGGCTCGTAGGGCGGATAGAAGGGCGTATCGTACCGGTAGAAGCGCACGAGCTCGCCGTCGGCGTCGCGCTGCATCCAGTTGATCGGGTCGTCGGGAGGTCGCGGCCCCAGGTCGAATCCCCCATAGTCGCCCCAGTGATCCCAGAACTCCCACAGCCCGGCGCGGGTCTCGTGATGGCCGGCGATGGTCATGGAGCAGATGTACGGCATCACCATCTCGACGCCGGCCTCGTGCAGCGCCGCCACCATGCCCTTGAGCCCATCGATGCGCTCCCGCAGGTCCGCGGGCGTGAGTCGGCGGATGGAGTCACCCTTGCCGTAGGCCTGGTTCTCGCCGCCGAGAGCCTGTATGGGGCCCCAGTTGTGCGTCACGGGGACGTCTTTGCCGAGGTGCAGAAGCACGGGTGGAGCCGTGGAGGTCGCCTCCAGCCACTCCGGGTGCCCGAGGTGCTTGCTGCCGTAGTCGAGCACGTACGTGACCGGCACGCGGGTCTGCCACTCTTCGGCCGCCGTGCCGCCCTGCGTGCTGAGAGCCAACAGGCTCACGAGCGCTGCCGTCATCACGGGTGCCTCCTCTTGCCAAACGCAACCGCCCACTCGGGCTTCTTCGCCAGGTACGGCGGGAGCTTCTCGTCGAGCCGCAGCATCACGTCGTCCAATCCCATCCCCGGCGTCCGCGGCTCGAGGATGGCGAGGGACCACGCTCGGCCGTCCGCGCCCGCCGGGACCGTCACCGCCAGCTTCCGCTCGGCGTCGAAGTCGCCGTCCTCGTCGATGACGACTTTGCCGCCCGGGTCAAATACCTGGAACCGGAGCCCCTCGCTCGTCACGGACGCTGAGACGAGAAGATCAAATGCCCGCATCCCCTTCGGCACGTAGAAGTAGAGCCGCTCGACGCGGCGCACGGTCTGCAGGGGCACGTCGGGCTTCACGACGATGGCGTGCGGGAGCTCGCCGAGATCGATGGTCGCCACGTTCCAGCCGGAGCTGAGGACAAGGACGTGCAGTCCGGTCCGCTTGGGCTGCAGGGCGATGGTCGCCGATTCCTCAGGAAGGACCTCCCCCACCAGCACCTCCTCGCTGGCGCCGTCGATGAGCCGATACACGAGCGTGTCCTCGTACGTGCCGTGGTGTTTGCAGGCGAGCGATGCCTCGATCGGCGTGCCCGCCTCGGCCAACAGCGCCACGTAATTGGTGTGGCGGAGCTGCGGCCATGCCGGCGCGCCCTTCGTCTGGGCCAGCCCGGAGTGAATGCTGCAGCCGACGAGGATCGCCGCGAGGCACACGCGCCGCCACCACAACGCATTGAGCCGCACCATCGGACCAACACCCCCAGTCAGAATAGGCCCAAGTCACGACCAGGTGCAGGACTCCGCCCCTTTGCCGCCGCGAGCCTGGATTCCTCTCCGCGTGCCGGCGTCCGCGGAGGTCATTTCCGGCGGGACTCGGAACATGGCGACGCGGGCACGACGACGCAGCGCGGAAGGAATCCGTCGACAATGAAGAAAGCCAAGGCCGCTGTCCTCACCCTTTGCCGCCGCCTGCAGCGCAAGGCCGACGACGTGGCGATGCGCATCGGCAAGTTCGCGGAGCTTCCCATGCGCGAGGAGCGCTCCTCGGCGCTGGCCAAGGAGGTGCTGATAGAGCACGGCTTCGCCATCGAGCGGGAGTTCCCGCTCATACCGAACGCCTTCGTGGCCGCGCGTGGCAAGGGCAGGCCCGTGATCGGCTTGCTGGCTGAGTACGACGCCCTCCCCGACTGCGGGCCGAAGGCGAAGGGCCCCGGCCACGGCTGCGGGCACAACCTGCTGGGCACAGCGAGCGTCTACGCGGCCATCGCGGCGGCCACGGTCGCCGAGGAGCAGAAGCTCCGGGGCACGGTGAAGCTCTTCGGCTGCCCGGCCGAGGAGACGCTGGTGGGGAAGGTCTACATGGCTCGCGATGGGGCCTTCAAGGGGCTGGATGCCTGCCTCGCCTGGCACCCTGGCGGCGGCACCCGGGTGAACAACGGCAGCGGGACGGCGCTGGATTCCTACAGCTTCGAGTTCCACGGGAAGACCGCTCACGCCGCCGGCGATCCGCAGAGCGGGCGCAGCGCCCTGGACGCCGTGGAGATCATGAACGTGGCGGTGAACTTCCTGCGCGAGCACATGCCGCCGAGCTGCCGCGTGCACTACATCATCTCGGACGGCGCCAACGCGCCCAACGTCGTCCCGGCCTACGCGCGCTCGTGGTACTTCGTGCGCGGGCAGCGGCGCAAGGACGTGGACGAGCTCGCCCGGCGCGTGAGCAAGTGCGCGAAGGCCGCGGCGCTGGCGACGGAGACGCGGCTCAAGGTGCGCCACTTGACCGCCTGCTACGATCGCCTGGGCAACGACACGCTCGCGCACGCCATGCACGAGAACCTCAAGGTCGTGGGCCCGCCGCGGTTCACGAAAGCGGATCGTGAGCTCGTGCGGAAGCTGGGCCTGGAGGGGAAGTTCAGCGGGAAGCTCGAGGACATCAACACGGAGCGCGGCGCGGGCTCGAGCGACGAGGGCAACGTCAGTTGGTTCGCGCCGCTGGTCTGCCTGAGTACCACCTGCGCCGCCGAGGGCACTATCGGGCACAGCTACCTCAAGGCCGAGCAAGCCCGCTCGCCCATCGGCCTCAAGGGCATGCGCGTGGCCACCAAGGTGCTCGGGCTGACGGCATACGATCTGCTGACGGACGGCAAGCTCCGCGCGAAGGCCAAGCGCGAGTTCCGCCGGCGCTCCAAAGGCACGAAGTACGACCCGGTCATCCCGAAGGGCCAGCCCGCGCCGGTTGATGACATTATTCCGAGGCTATGACCGCTCTGCCGAGGAGCTGCCAAGCCTGCGGAGAGCACCGACTATGAGCCATCGGTCATCGGCCCTCGTTCTTGTGGCCAGCTTGTCCTCCCTCGCGGCGCCGGCGGCCTCTGCCGCCCCCGACGTGTCCCTCCACGACGACGGCACCCGCGCGTGGCTCCTCGGCAACGGCCTCATCGAGCTCCGCATCGACCGTGCCGGCCACTACCTCGCCGAGCTGCGCCTCGCCGACGGCCGGGAGCTGCTCGCCGGCAACGGTGGCTACTGCGACTTGAGCTTCTCCCGCGACCCGGCCGGCGACCGCAGGTCCACCTACACCCGTCTCGGCACCCACTTCCCCGTCCGCACGCGCGTCTGTGCTCAGACGCCCGCACACGTGGATGTCGCTGTGACGACCGACGGAACGCTCCTCGATCCCTCCCAGCGGATGCACCCCCCCCTGCTGCTCGATCTGCACTACGTCCTCCGTCGCGGCGAACCCGGCTTCTACGTATACCTCGTGGTCCGCCATCCGGCCGAGCTGCCTCGGATCCGGGTGCATCAGATCCGCTACATCCTCCGCTGCGACCCGCACCTGCTCGACAGTTGGCGCCTCACGGATGACCGGGTGGGGCAGTTCGTCCCGCCCGACATCGTCGCCCGGTCGGATGAGATCGCCAACGCTACCTTCCGAACGCCGGCCGGGGAGGTGTTCACCAAGTACTTCCTCTCCATGCCCATCGAGGACAGCCCCGTCTACGGCCTCTGGGGGCGCGAGTCCGGCCTCGGCCTGTGGCTTATCTACCCCGCCCGGGAGTTCATCAACGGCGGCCCCACCAAGCAGAACCTCACGCTGCACGAAGTCCCCGGCACGACCTGCCTGCTCGCCGACTTCCACTCGGCGCACTACGCCGGCCCGTCGAGCGTCCTGGATCTGGCGAGCGCATGGACGAAGATCTACGGCCCGGTGTTCTTCTACGTCAACACGTCCCAGAGCAGCGACGACCTGTGGGCGCGGGCGAAGGCACGTGCGAGGCGGGAGGCCCAGCGCTGGCCCCATGCGTGGCTGCGAGACGCCGGCATTGCCGCGCCCTGGGCACCGAGACGCGGCACGGTACGTGGGCGAGTCGCCATCGAGGGAGCCACGTCACCCAAGGGTGCACTCGTCGTCCTTGGCGACCCGTCACCGCACTGGCAGTCGCAGGGGAAGGGCCATCTGTTCTGGGCCCGCGCCCGTGCGGACGGACGGTTCAGCATACCGAAGGTCCGCCCCGGCGCCTACATGCTCTACGCTGTGCAGAAGGGAATCTACGGCGAAGCCAGGCTGAGCGACGTACTCGCCCGGGCAGGCAGACAGACGAACGTCGGCACAGTCACGCTCAGTCCGATCCGGCATGGCCAGACGCTCTGGCAGATCGGCACGCCCGACCGCACCGCGGCTGAGTTCCGCCACGGCGACGACTACCGGCACTTCGGCCTCATGAATGACTACGATGCGGAGTTCCCCGAGGGCGTGCGTTTCGAGATCGGCCGCAGCACCGAGCGCACCGACTGGAACTACTGCCAGCCGGGGCCCCGTCCCGACGGCAGCCTCCGCCCGTGGCGCGTCCTGTTCGACTGCGCCGAGCAACTCCGCGGCACCGCCCTCCTCGCCCTCGCCATCGCCGACTCGAGCTACCACCCACCCGCAACCGTCGAGGTCGCCGTCAACCACACCGTCGCAGGCGAGATGGCCCTCGAACCGGGCGACTCCGCCGCGCCGCGCTCGGGCATCTACGGCCACTACCAGGTGGCTGAGCT
>JASFTE010000269.1:0-6683 GCA_050114035.1 Armatimonadota bacterium
GCTGACACGGTCCCGCAGTGCGCTGTGCGGCGCGCGTGCCTCAGACCTCCACGGGCTCGCAGAGGTTCGCCGCCTTGGCGGCGGCGCGCCCGCAGATGTGACACAGGTACTTGGCACCCTTGGACAGATCGGCCACCCGGTCCATCTTGCGCTGGGAGACGAGTTGGCACAGGTGCTTCGCGTGGCCGGTGTGCGTCTTGAACAGCGTGTGCTCGGCCACCACTCGCTTCTTCTTCGCTGCCTTCGCCATGTTGAGCGCCTCCTTCCCCACGCGATCCCGAGCGGTCGCGCGGCCTGAGACAACCGCATGACCCTCGGCTAATTGAACGCTGATACGTTAGCCGATGATCGCCGCGAGAACCGTTGTGAGCCTAACACAACAGACCCCGGTGGACTATCGGTCGGAAGCGCCATTCCCTTCGCAGAGCGGCCCGCCCACGACAGCGCCCGACTGCGCCGCCGAGGACCACACGGCTCCAGCGACGAATCTGCACGGCGGAGGCACCGCCGCCATGACCTCGCGCGAGCGCATTCTCGCCGCCATCAACCACGAGGAGGCCGACCGGGTCGCGATCCACGACGGGCCGTGGGCGACCACCGTAAGGCGCTGGCGCGAGGAGGGCCTTCCCGAGGGGCAGTCCCCCGCCGAGCACTTCGGCTTCGAGTTCCGCACCTTCAGCGGCGACAGCTCCCTCAGGCTGGACACAGAGGTCATCGAGGAGACGGACGAGTACAACGTCGTCACCACCGGCGACGGCGCGACCCGCAAGAACTGGCGGAACGCCACATCCACGCCCGAGCTCATCGACTTCAGCATCACCACGCGTCGGAAGTGGGAAGAGGTCCGGCCGCGGATGGAGATGTGCGACGAGCGCGTGAGCTGGGAGGATGGACTGCGGGCCAATCGCGCGGCCACCGACCAGAGCTTCTTCCGCGTCTGGACGTGCGGGCCCGGCTTCACGCGGGTGTGCAACCGCGTCGGCCCGGAGCGGCTGCTCATCGCCATGGTGGAGGAGCCCGAGTGGGCCAAGGACATGTTCATGACCGACGCCCGGCTGTGCGCGGCGATTGCCGAGGAGATGATGACGCGCGGCTTCGTCTTCGACGCCGGCTGGGTGATGGACGATCTCGGCTACAAGCACCGGGGGTTCTTCTCGCCCGCCCAGTACCGGGACCTGCTCATGCCCGCGCACAGGCTCATCTGCGACGTCCTCAAAGCGCGCGGGCTGCCCATGCTGCTGCACTCGTGCGGGTACGTGACGGAGTTCATCCCGGACTTCATCGAATGCGGCTTCGACGTGATCCAGCCGCTCGAGGTGAAGGCGGGCAACGACATGCTGGCGCTGAAGCGCGAGTTCGGCGACACGGTGGCCTTCATGGGCGGGATCGACGTGCGCGCGATGGCCGACCCCGACCCGAGCGTCATCGAGCGCGAGATCGCCGCGAAGCTGCCCGTCATGAAGCAGGGCGGCGGCTACATCTACCACTCCGATCACTCCGTCCCGGACAACGTGTCCTTCGAGCAGTACCAGCGCGTCATGGAGCTGGTGGCGGAGCACGGTCAGTACTAGAGTTGGTGGTGCAATGATGCAACTGCTTGCGGTGGCACCCATCGTGTTTGCCCTCGCGGCCGCCGAGCAGTGGACGCCCGTCCGGTGTTTCCCCGAGGGCGACGACGGCCCGCTCTCGCGCCTCAGGGGCGAGGAGCTGTTCGTGGACGAGATGGAACAGCTCGCGGGCTGGCGAGCGCTGCACGGCGGGCAGAATGCCGGCGCGACGCTTCGTGTCGACACCGATGACCCGCACAGCGGCGCCGGCGCGCTCGCCGTGCACTACCAATTCCAGGGCAAGCAGGACTTCGAGTACGTGGCCCTCGCCCGGGCATTCGAGATCGCGGAGCCAGGCCTGGGGCTCGTGCTGTGGGTGAAGGGAGACGGAACGGACCTGTCGCTTCGGGTGCGGGTGAACGATCGCTCGGGCGAGACGTTCCAGTACAACATCGCCTCGCTCGGCTTCACGGGCTGGCGGCGGGTCGGGACGCTGCTCCGGACGGCGGGCGGGCACTGGGGCGGCGACGGGAATGGGCGGGTGGATTACCCGTGCACGTTCGACTCCCTCCTCATCGACCGCCCGTCGAGAGGCTACGTGGGGACGGGGACCTTGCTGCTGGATCGCCTGGCCCTCGTGCGCGAGGCCGAGCCGAAGCCGGCGCCCTTCGCCGTCGAAGCCCTCGACCGGCGCGTGGGCAACATCTATGAGCCCGGCGAGGAGATCGCCATCCGTGTCATATCGCAGGACGAGGCCGCCGATCGCCTCCAGTGGGAGGTCGCTGACTACTGGGACGAGGTGTTGGCGACGCAGTCCGTCGCTGTCGAAGATGAACCGGTGCCGCTGTCGTGGCGCTCGGGGGCGCTGGGCTGGTTCCGATGGAAGCTCCGCATCGTGGCAGGCGACGAGAAGCTCGGCGAGCAGGAGTTCCGCTTCGGCGTACTGCCGCCGCTCGATGAGATGCGCCCGCGCGAGCCGTCAGCCTTCGGCGTATGCAGCCACTTCTGTCGCGAGCACTGGCCGCTGGAAGCGCTGCAGCTCGTCGCGCGGGCGCGCATCGCGCACATCCGGGACGAGATGTCCTGGGGCTCGGTGGAGCGGGAGAAGGGCACGTTCCGCTTCCCCGAGCGCTACGGCGAGTACGTGGACGCGGCGCTGTCGCTGGGCGTCGAGCCGCTGCTGATCCTCGACTACGCCAACAGCTTCTATGACGGGGGCAACTTCCCCGCGTCCCAGGAGGCCCAGGAGGGCTTCGCCCGCTACGCCCGCGAGGTCGCCACCCGATTCCGCGGCCGGCTGAAGTACTACGAGGTCTGGAACGAGTGGAGCATCGGCTGCGGGATGCGCGGCAAGCCCAAGAGCACGCCGGAGGTCTATGCCGGGCTGCTCGAGCGCACCTACCGGGCCGTCAAGAAGGCTGATCCCTCGGCCACCGTCGTCGGCATCGGCGGCGAGCACAGCAAGAACCACCTGGACTACATCGAGGGCATGCTCGCGGCCGGGGCCGTGGACAACATGGACGCGGCCTCCGTGCACTCGTACCGCTACCCGCGCGGGCCCGATGCGACGGATCTGCTCGGCGAGCTGCAGAACGTGGAGCACGTGCTCCGCGGGCACGGCGGCGCGCAGCGCATCTGGCTCACGGAGATCGGCTGGCCGACGCACATCGGCCCCCGCGGCGTCCCGGAGCGCGTGCAGGCGCAGATGCTCGTGAAGACGTACGTGCTCTGCCTTGCCGCCGGCTGCGTGGACAAGGTCTTCTGGTACGACTTCAAGGACGATGGCCTCAAGCGCGAGTACAACGAGTCCAACTTCGGCATCGTCCATCACCAGGAGTTCAACCTCGCCCCGAAGCCGGCGTACGTCGCCTGCGCCATGCTGAGTCGGCTGCTGAGCGCAGCGACGTTCGAGCAACCGCTCGACTTCGGCGAGGCCGCGCGTGGCCTCGCATTCAGGGCGCCCGGCGGCAACCAGATCAATGTGCTGTGGACCTCAGACTCGCCCGTGCGGATGCACCTCAAACGTGGCAGCAGGCTCGTGGACATGATGGGCAACGAGTCGAAGCCGACCGGCGAGGTGCAGTTGACGGCGGATCCGGTGTATGTCATCGGCAGGCCGCCGGAGCTGTAGACTGGAGTTCGGGATTCCAAGGGAGGGTCTCCATGCACGCATCAGCCGCTTCCATCCGCGTTGCACTGATTCTCAGTTTGGTGGTGATCGCTGCCGTGGCAACGGCCCAGGACCTGACGGTGCTGCAGTCCGACTCAGACGAGACGGCGCCCAACAAGATCGTGTACTCGTACCTGCAGCAGTTGGCCTACGAGGCCTTCGACCGGCGGAAGGCGGCCTACGAGGAGCTGAAGACCCCCGAGCAGCTCACGGCCCATCAGGAGCGCATGCGGGAGTTCTTCACCGACAGCATCGGCGGCTTCCCCCGGCGCACGCCGCTCAAGGCGAAGATCGTGGGCAAGATGTCCCGCGAGGACTACCGCGTCGAGAAGGTCGTCTTCGAGAGCCAGCCGCGACACTATGTAACCGCGGTGATGTATCTGCCCAAGGGCAAGCCCCCCTTCCCGGGCGTCCTCGTCCCCTGCGGGCACAGCGCCAACGGCAAGGCCTCCGAGGCCTATCAGCGCGCGTCCATCCTCCTGGCCAAGAACGGGCTCGCCGCTCTCTGCTACGACCCCATCGGCCAGGGCGAGCGCTACCAGATACTCAACGACGAGGGCAAACGCAAGCACGGCTCCACGACGGAGCACACGCTGGTGGGGATCGGGTGCATTCTGCTCGGCACGAACACGGCCCGGTACCGCATCTACGACGGCATGCGCGCCATCGACTACATGCTCAGCCGCGACGACATTGACCCGAAGCGCATCGGCTGCACGGGTAACTCCGGCGGCGGGACGCTCACGAGCTACCTCATGGCCCTCGACCAGCGCATCGTGTGCGCGGCGCCGAGCTGCTACTTCACCAACTTGCACCGCCTCATCGACACGCGCGGCCCCCAGGACGCCGAGCAGAACATCCACGGACAGATCGCCTTCGGCATGGACCACGGCGACTATGTCATGATGCGCGCGCCGAAGCCGACGCTCATGTGCGTTGCCACGCGCGACTTCTTCGACATCGGCGGCGCGTGGGCGACGTTCCGCGAGGCCAAGCGCTTCTACACGCGGCTCGGCTTCGCGGAGCGGGTTGACCTGATCGAGACCGACGCCAAGCACGGCTTCTCGACGCAGCTCCGCGAGGGAATGGTGCGGTGGATGCGCCGCTGGCTCCTGGGCATCGACGACGCCATCACCGAGCCCGAGTTCGAGGTGTTCACCGACGAGGACCTCCAGTGCACGCCCGACGGGCAAGTCATGCTCCTGGAGGGCGCGCGCTCCGTACCCGACCTCAGTGCCGACATAGACAAGCGCCTCGCCAGGGAGCGGAGCAAGCTCTGGAAGAACACGCCGAGGGCGGATGCACTGCAGAACGTGCGAGACACCGCCGGCGTTCGGCGACTGGCGGACATCCCCGAGTGCAAGCTCGAGAAGCTCGGCGAGGTGGAGCGGGAGGCGTACCGCATCGAGAAGGTCGTCCTCCGGCCCGACGATGGCATACCGTTGCCCGCCCTCGCCTTCCTCCCGCCTCGATCAAACGACGACGCGTACCTGTACCTGCACGAGGGGGGCAAGGAAGCGGACGCTGGCGAGGGCGGTGCGATCGAGGAGCTCGTGCGGCAGGGCCACGTCGTCCTGGCCGTTGACCTGCCGGCGATCGGCGAGACCCGGAGCGGCAAGCCCGGCGGCCTCTTCGGCTCCGAGTTCAAGACGTACTTCCTCGCCTACCACCTCGGCAAGTCCTTCGTGGGCATGCGCACGGAGGACATCCTGGCGAGCGCCCGCGTTCTGAGAGAGTACCGCAAGCGGGCGAACCCGTACCGCATCCACCTCATCGCCGTCGGCGAACCGGGCCCGGCGGCCCTCCACGCGGCGGCGCTGGAGCCGGAGATGTTCGCCTCACTGACGCTGAGGCGATCGCTCGTCTCGTGGACGAATGTGGTGCACACGCCTGAGACGCGCAACCAGCTCGTCAACGCGGTGCACGGCGCCCTGCGAGTCTACGACCTGCCGGATCTGTTGGCGACGCTCCCGGAGGACAGGGTCACCGTCCAAGAGCCAGTGGATGCCGCCGGCGAGCCGCTGGTCCAGTGACGCAACTCGCCCAAACACAATTCGGGGCCAGACTGCGGATTCCACTTCAGTTCGTTATGCTCTGTTCCGTAGTCTGTCCCCGAACTTCCCCATTCGTCTAACCCTTCGCCGCGTCCGCCGCCACGTCGGCCAACGACACCCGCTCCCCATCCCGCAGCGCCGACCGATGCACCGCGGCCTCAAAGAGCAGCTCGTTCCACGCGTCCTCTCCGTCGGCGGGCCAGGGCTGATCTGCCTGCATCGCCTCGATGACCGCGTCGGCCATGCGCCCGAAGGACTCCCCGTACTCCTGCGGGCCGTCACCGACGTCCCACTCGTCCTCCACCTCCGTCTGGAAGCCCCCGGCCTTGCACCGCCGATACCATCCGTCTAGCCCGCGCGCCTCCGCGTAGCTCTCCGTGCCGCAGATCATGAGGCGCAGCGGGTGGTCGTCGTACCCCCAGCCATTGGCCCCATCCAGCGCCCCGGGGACGCCGTTGGCCCAGCGCATGTGAATCATCCGCTGCCAGCCGCCCGCCTCGCTCGGGTCGCCCAGGCAGCTCACCCACTCCGGCAGGCCCATCGTCCACAGGATCTGATCGATCACGTGCGACCAGCAGTTGAAGTGCGCCCGCGCCCGCACCATCGTGATCTCGCCCAGCCGCCCCTCGACGGCATCCTCGTGCAGCTTGCGGAAGTGCGTGAAGTACCGGTAGTTGTAGTTGATCCCGAACTTGAGCCCCGACTCGCGCCACTCCCTGATGGCCGGCCATGCGATGGCCGCGTCCTCCTCCCGCACGCTGTGCTGCCCCTCCATGCCGCACAGCGGCTTCTCCGTGAACACGTGCCGCCCGGCCGCGAGCAGCTGCCGCAGCGGATCGATGCGCCGCGTCTCGTTCGTGATGAGCAGCGCCAGCTCCGCGTCGCATTCGCCCAGGAGCTCGTCCAGGCTCG
>JASFTE010000270.1:0-6656 GCA_050114035.1 Armatimonadota bacterium
TCCCACCGCCGGAACGGCCCGTCTCCATTCTCCTCACCGAAGGCTCCGGCGTCACGACCAGGATCCTCGACCCCGAGGGCAACCCTCTCCCGGGCATCGAGACTTCTGTCTGGCTCACTCCCCGCGACTTGGGCGGCTTCGCCGGCCCGCGGAGCGACCAGGACGGCAACCTGGTCATCGCCCCCCTCCCGGCCGGCGTCGCCCTCCGGATCCGGGCGCCGTCGGAGATATCGCACCTGGCCCTGGAGGAAGTATGGCGGCAGGAAGTCAAGCTGACGCCCGGCATCATGCACGAGCTGCCGCCCATGGTCTTCGACATGGATGGCCGCAGCGTCTCGGGAATCGTCCAGGATGAGGCCGGAGAGCCCGTGGCAGGGGCGAAAGTAGCTGCATTTCGCCCGCAACTGCCGATCAATTCGGTGCTCACGGACGAGGATGGGCGATTCACGCTCTCGCGGCTTGCGGTGCGCGGTGATGTGTGGATCCTCGCCTCCCATCCCACCCAGCCTCTCTACGCCGCCGCGAAGATCCCGCCACAGCAGGAAAAGGCCCTCTCCGTGGCTCTGCGGGGCCTTACGAGGGTGAGTGGGCAGTTGTGCGATCGGCAGGGCAGGCCGGTGAAAGATGCCGACGTATGGGTGCTGCAGTTTGCGCAGGAACGGCCGCCGCTGAGGCCCTGGAGCTTCCGCTACTTGCCGCATCCGGCGAGGGCGAAAACGGACGCAGAGGGCCTCTGGAGCGTCGAGGGCCTCGTCTCGGGGGCTCCGTATGCGGTGGCTCCGCAGGTGCCGGGACTGCGGTATGACATGCTGAAGTTGATGTTCCGGGCGAGCGCCGACGTCCCCGTCGACCTGGGGAAGATGCTCCCCCTGCCGTGATTTGGCCGGATTGGCCCTGGCTTTCGGCAATCTCTGCCACCCAATCGAATCCCGGGTAATCCTGGGGACGTTCATGATAGGTACTTGTCAATAGGGAAAGCGGAGATTCCGCCCGGCAGTGGTTGCCGTGCCGTCCATCGGGCGCCCCCTACGCGCATGTCCTGATTCTCCATGGCACAAAGACGCCTGGCGCGGCCGACCCATTCACCCGCCGCTGCCTTCCTCACTGCCCCAGCCACAGCGACTCGTACACTCGCCACTCATCCGCGTCCATGGTGTAGTCGGCGAAGGGAGCCACGCCACGAAGAGCTCCCCTTGCTGGCCACTGTGCTTGCCGATCATAGTGCGATTCCTGGTGCAACGGGGTCTGCGACTGGGCTCGAAACGCAACGTATTCGCTCCGAATCGCGGCCTCGCGGACGTGTGAGACACATCTACCTCACTCACGCTCCTGCTTCGGCGTCGCTGCTGCTCGCCGGCGGTGACGGCGGGCACCACGCCGGCCGGTAGTGGATCGCGTCGGCTGGGCAGACGCGCAGGCACCGCATGCACGAGAAGCAGTCGCAGGGCATCGCCTTCCCCGCGAGCCTGTCGCCGGCAGCCGTCAGTGGGCAGGCGTTGGCGCACGCCTTGCAGTCGGTGCACCGCTCCCGATCGATCCGCACCTTAGTGAGACTGGCCCACTCCAGGAGCCAGGACATGAAGCCAAAAGGACAGATGAACCGACAAAACGGGCGGTAGAAGAAGAGGCTGATGGCCAGATACACTGGAATCAAGTACAGGAGCGTACGGACGGAGAAATCCAGGTTGAATAGGTTGAATGGGTTCAGGTAGTGGTAGACAACGAACCCTTTCTTGCCGCCCACGAGACCGTACATGATGAGCAGAAACACCACAAACAGAGCGCCACGGAGCGTGTTGCTGATCCAGAAGGGAAGCTGCCGCCGCTTCGCCCGCCTGAAGAGGGGCAGCATGTAGATGAGTTCCTCGAGTGCGCCAAACGGGCATGCCCAGCCGCAGACCGCCTTGTTGGCCACAACGGCCAGCGCGAGGAAGAAGACCAACGCGGCGAGCTTTGGCGCGACGGCATCGTACAGCCCCACGGTCGCCTTGAAGACCTTCACGGCCCCCTCCATCGGGTTGGGGCTCTTGCCCAGCGCAAAGCCCAGCACCGCAACGCTGACGGCCAGGGCGACTATGAACACCCACTGCGGGTAGTACGTCCTGCGCTTCCGCGGATCGGCGTCCCTCGGGATGCCCCACCTCAGCAGATACCCCATGGCGAACAGGACGATCAGGACGTAGATGGGGTACTTCCACTCGCTCGGCAACAGGCGTTCGTGCTGCTCGGCCAGGTTGTGGGCGACGGCCTTTTCGAGCAGCTCCTCGCCCACGCCCAGTTCTCCGACGGGGACATCCTTGTCCACATCCACGCTGAGCAGGAGGTCTTTGGCCAACTCCCTGCCGTTCATGTCGAGGGCGGTCGCGATCTCGTGCACCGTCATCGAGGTGTCCACTTGCGGACGGTCAGTCCGACCCGCGGCCGCCGAGAGTGGTGCTCCCAACTCGCCGAGGGCTTGCTGCACGTCCTCCGCCCTGATCCCCATCTCGGCCAAGGGCTTCTGTTTGTCGGCGGACCTGGGGAGTCCCAGCGCCTCGGCCAAGTCGCCGCCCCTCACGCCGTTGGCGTGAGCGACAGAGCGCAGTGTGGCGTCCGAGGGCAGGCCTTGCTGTGCTTGTGACGCACACGCGCACCACGCCGCGGCGACCAGGATGAGCGCCACGGCCCTCAGGTAGCGGTTCATGTTGTCCTCCGGCTCGAGCTGCTACAGGCTGTGCCCGGCGCGTCGGGAAGGACAGAGCTCCTGCCTGCCCTCATCTCGCCCGAGGCAGTACGTCTCCTGCGACCTCCACCCCATCGGCAGCCAGTGCGGCCTCTATGCTCTCGGCGTCCGTGACGCTCAGCCGCGCTCGCGCCTCACCGAACACATACTGCGGCCCTCTACCTCGCAGCCTCTCCCGCACGAAGACCGCGTCCGCGCCTCGCTCCACCAGCATCTCCGCCACCCTGATCCCTTTCGCATGCTCCAGTTCCGTGAAAGGGTTGTCGAGTAGCTCGACGTCGGCTACCAGCTTGTCAGCTGTGCCCACCGTCACCAACAGCAACTGCCGCGCCTCTCCGAAGTGCGGCGAGATAGTGCGGGCGTCGTCCGTGGGAAAAGCGTACACGTACGTGTCCCTCTGCACCGGTTCGTAGTGAATGAGGACGCTGTCCACGTGCGCCGCCGCTTCCCGCACCGCCGCCTCGATTCGCCGGCTGACTTGATGCGCCGCAGCCAAGTCGTGAACGTTCAGCGTGACTGCCGCCTCGATGAAGCGGAAGCTGCCTGAATTCCGTCCGCGCAGACCCGTAACCTCAGCCACTTCCGACTGCTCCAGGATGACGCTCTCTACCGCGTTCAGCACGTCGCGCTCCACCGACGCGTCCAGCAGTACTCGGATCGCTCCTACCGTGATCTGCCAACCCGTTCGTCCGATGAACACGACTATGACCAGCGTCGCGATCCAGTCCAGGTACACGCCCTTCAGTGACGCCAGAAGGCTGACGATGACAGCGACCGAAGTGAGCGTGTCCGCGTAGATGTGTCCTGCGTCTGCCTCGAGAGCGGGCGAACCGGTGCGACGGGCTACCGATCGCTCGTACCGGCCGAAGCCAAAGGTCAGAATCGCGATGCCTGCCACACCCGCGAGTGTTGCCGGGACGTGGGCCAGCGATTGCTCCCCCCCAGCCGTCAGCGCGTGCGAGATGGCCTCTCGTCCTAACTCGTATGCAGCAGCGAAGACAAACGCCGCCGACAAGAGCGCCACGAGGTTCTCGACCTTGTAGAGCCCGTAGGGAAACTGTGCCGTTCGCCGGCGGGCCAGGTATAGCCCGGCCAACACCGACGCCGAGGCAAACACGTCGGCAAGGGAGTGCACGGCGTCCGCTCGCAGCGCGACACTCCCGGAGAGTACGCCTAGACCGTACTTGGTGACCACGAGCACGACGTTCAGCACAATCGCCAGCACGGCTACGCGCACCGTCACCCGCAGCGCCTCGTGCCGCTCGTCCTGTTGCGGCAGCGTCTCGCGCACCCGCCTTCGACCTCCCGACCGCCCATGGTCGTGTTCGGCGTGGGAATCTGCCTCTGCGATCCTCATCGCGGGCTCCGACAGCGATGCCCCGTGTCACGCGTCGTTCGCCTAGCTGATCGCCTCTCGCCTTCCCGGCTACGCGGACGCTCTCCTGCGCCTGGAGGCAACACGCCGGCGCGAGTCCCTCACTCTCGCGTCGCCATACCACTCAGCCCAGCATCGCCGGAACCGCCAGCAGGGCTGATGCCACCGGAACCGTCGCCGGCATTGTCGTTGCACGCGTCATCGTTGCGCTCTCTCTTGGCCTCCAGCATTGCCGACAAAAGGCCGGCTTCTGTCTCATGTTCTTCCGCGATGTCGGGTCAATGCTGTACTACATGCTCTAGCGCGTAGAGCGCATTCACCGCATGGAATACTATGAAGAACACCATGCCGTAGAAGATGAGGAACGCCACCGCTGCGCGCACGTGTTTCACCTTGCTCACACCCTTCGAAGCCTCGGATCGGCGCGTTGCCTCGTCTGCACCGATGTGCACGTCATCAGTCCCGCGTCAGTTCGCGCCTCGCTTGATCCACTAACTAGGACGAAGCGATGCGTGGCCGCATTCCCACCTCGCCTACGCCCCGTGGGCTCGTAGAGACCTACCGACGGAGCTGGAATGGGAGAAGGCCGCCCGTCGTGCCGACCGTCGCGTCTCCTCCTGGGGGAGACGGGACAAGACCTGCTTCAGCTACTACGACCACGCGGCATTGAATGGGATCCCGGAATCCCGGGACGCAATACCCATTCCCAGCAGCCTGCCGCCGGCCAGTCTCAGGACCCGCCCGGCGCTAACCCCCCAAGTCACGCAACTCGAGGCCCAACCGACCGAAAAACCCGGTATACTGCTCCCCAGGGCGGGTACAATGGCTATTGACGCGACCGTGGAGGGGTGGGGCAAAGGCGCGTCGCTGCGAGCGATCCGGCCGCGGTTGACAGTGGCACGCGCATGGACTATACTCCGCCCAGTCGCGGCGGACTTATCCTGCTTATACTCGTGTAGGTGATGCCAGGATGAGGGGCAGGCGGCAGTTGTACTTTGCCGTGGGCGCCGTGCTCGTTGCGCTGCTCGGCTCGGCCACGGTGCTTATATCGCAGCAACCACCCCCGGGGGCGCCGGGGACGCCCGCGGCCCCAGATACGGCGGCGGCTCCGGCCGCGCGCCCGGCCGCCACGCCGGCCTCGATCTTCCCGACGATGACGTACACGGAGTTCATCAATAAGCACCCCGAGGGCGCATACTCCCAGATACCGGAGCGCTACAAGCGCACCAAGCTCACGGAAACGCAGTGGCTCCAGCTTGCCCGCATCTTCCGCGGTGCGCGCGAGGTGGGCCTGGCGGCGCGCCGGGGGCGCATCGGGCGGGAGCTGTACGCGCCCGCAGCGAAGCTCCTCGCCGGCATGAAGGCCGAAATGGACATAATGAAGGAGATCCACGACCAGGCCGTGGAGAGTGCCTGGTGGTTCGAGTGCAGCTTCCCGCGGATCTCGGTGACCGCCAACGATCCTGACAACGCATATATCAGCTTCGACGTCATCAAGCACGTCCGGTGCGGCAACTTCGCCGACCGCCTGCTGCGGCGTCTGGGCCCCCTGAGCGGGAGGGGCGAGGGCCGCGTGCTGTTCACCGTCCTCACCCAGGATGGCGGGATGTTCGGGCGCCATCAGTTGTACCTGTCGGCCGAGGCCGTGTCGTACTGGCCCACGCTGTGGAGCGGCGACACGATCGAGGCGCGCGTGTTCGATGTGGGCGGCGGGGAGATGCTGCCGGCGCCGATGCTCCGGTCCGCGGGTCACACGGGCGCTACCATCCTGGAGATGGTATATCCGCCAGAGATCTACTACACGGGCGATCCATCCTCCGCCTTCCCGCGCTCGCTGCTGCACGGTGTGAGTGGGATGTACGAATACATGCCGGAGTACCGCTACTATCGCCGGCAGGATGGCAAGCTTCTGCCGCTCGACGGTGTGGAGGGGTGGCTGTATACGGGGTGGAGCTTCACACTGCCCATGGCGCGAGTGGCCGAGATCGATCGCATCGAGGCCAAGCTCGTCGCCGGCGCGCCGCGCGCCGCGGGCGCGGGCGGCGCGGGCGGGTTCGGCGGCGACTTCGAGGAGGAGGACGAGGAGGAGTTTGACGAGGATTAGGCCCGCGGGACGTCGGTGAGTCGTATCGCCGGCATAAGGCTACCATATGGGCGTGTCCCGACACTCAGGGCGCGCCTTTCTGCATCGTAGGCACGCCAATCCCGCCCCGGCGCTCACTCCCCACCCGGGTGCTCCCCGGCCGCGCCCTCCTCTCCCGCCTCCTCGCCTTCGTCGCCATCGTCTGCGGCATCTCCATCGTCCTCTGGTCCGTCATCCACGGGGGGAGTGGCCCGGCGGGGGAAGGGCTTCAGGAGTACCGTGACCGTCGCGGTGGCCGGGCCGGGTATGGACACTCCTGCCGGCGGCCGCAGCGACACCGACCTCGTGGCTCTGCGGTCCACGCCGTCGAGGCTGATGGGCGCCGTCTTGATCGACGGGAGACTGTCGAGCAGATCCTTGGGGCCCGACACGACCACCGTCGTCGGCCGTACCGAGAAGCGCTCGAGCTCACGCCC
>JASFTE010000271.1:0-6630 GCA_050114035.1 Armatimonadota bacterium
GGACGCGACAGGATGAAGTCGGCGACGGACCGGGCGGCGCCGTACATCTGCTGCAGGCCGTACGCGTCGGCGAGGGCCAGCAGCGCCTCGAAGAAGTGCATCATGGGGTTCTGGGAGTTGACGATCCGGTCCGCGTCCAGTCTGCGGGTGAAGTCCCGGGATGTCTTCGGGATCAGGCCCCCGTGCTCATCGCGCAAAGGCCTCGTGAGCACCTCGTACGCATCAAGTGCCGCTTGGCCGCAGGCATCGTCCCCGAGGCACTTGCCGGCGTGCGCCAGGCCGAAGACGACGAATGCGTGCCCGTAGCTGTCCTTTGCGTCGTCCAGTACGGTGCCATCGGCGGCGCAGGACCAGAACCATCCCCCGTGCTTGTCGTCGCGCAGGCTGCGGATCAGGAACCGAGCGCCGCGTTCGACGGCCTTGGCGTACTCGTCGTCTCCGGTGAGCTCGTAGCCCACGGCGAAGTTGTAGAGCAATCGGCCCTGCGACACGATCGTGCCGTATGACTCCGGTTGCCGCCGCCACTGGCGATCCAGGTGGGGGAGAAAGAGGCCCGAATCAGTCGGGGCGCTCGCGAGCCACCGCGGGAGCAGCTCAGACAGCAGGTGCTCTTTGAACCAGGAGCGATCGGCGGTTGGCTGGCGGTCAGATCGGGCCATGGGTTCTCAGCTCGAGTCTGCCTCGGCCGCGCTCGGCACCGGCGCCCTCTCCTGCACCGTGGGCTGGTCGCCGGTGATGTAGATGTCGTCCAGGACAATTCCGTACGGCGGCACGCGGCAGAAGTTGATGTGGAAGCCGGTGAGCAGGACGTCCGGCTCGGCGCAGAGCTGATCCAGGGGGATGTCAAGGAGCTGCCAGGTGGCCGGGATGCCGTCGATGGTGATGAAGCCCGGGTGGTCGCGGGTAGTGTTCCGGTGGATGGTCACCCACTTCCAGCGCGCCTCGGAGCCGTCCGGGCGCTGCAGCTTCATCCAGAAGGTCATCTCCTGGTAGCCGACGGGTCCCGCGCTGTTGATGTAGAGGCGCAGGCGGCCGCTCTTCCTGACGCACTCGCTGATGTCCACCGGGTCGAAGTTGAGCGAGCAGCCATCCCAGGCGTGATCGGGCCGGGTGAACTCGATGGCGGCCCTGGAGCCGCGGCGCGTGATCTCCGTGGTGAGCCGCACGTCGCCGTTGCCCGAGGAGCGGAACGCCAGCCCCGGCGCGTCATCGTCGAACACCATCAGGCTCTTCGCGAGGTCCTCCGGGATGTCGACGTCCTCCACGACAAAGCCGCTGCCGAGCTCGAAGAGTCGCTCCAGGGGCTGCCGGCGCTCCTCGGTTCGCTCCGCGGCGTGGCGGGCGTCCCAGAAGAAGCGTCCCTCGCCGATCTGCTCCAGGAGGGCGCGCAGGGCCCTCTGGTGGCGGTCGATGTTCACGATCCCGGCCGCCGCCACCATTCGGCATCGGTGCAGATCGCCCTCGGCAGCCGACCGCGCCGCGGCGGCCTCGGCGTGCATGGCCGACGAGAGCGCCCGGCACGCCAGGGCGTAGGAGTAGACGCGCTCGAACTGCTGCTGCGCCTCGTCGGTGAGTGGCACGCGGCCGGCCTGCACCATGTCCCACGCCTCGGTCAGGATCGCGGCGGCGTCGCGGCTGCCGTCGCGGCACAGCTCCAGCAGGCGCGGGACGCTCTCCAGGTTCCATCGGATGGGGGCCCCCCCGCCCGGGGGCCGGGCCGTCTGCGTACCCAGGCGATCCTGCATCCGGTTCGTCACGGCGATGGGGTCCACGAGGAAGCTCCACGCCATGATCTTCGTCTCGGCCTCGGCCACCATCGGCCCGATCTCCGGCCCGTAGACGTACCGGCATATGTCCCGGAGCACGGTGCCAGTCACCTGCCGGGGGCCGGCGGTGTCGAGCAGCGGGTTGTAGACGAAGCCGCGCTGCCAGCCGGCGCCGGGCGCGTTGACGTTCCAGCCGTAGTTGTTCACCAGCGCCCGCCACGTCCTGTCGTCCGCCGCCTGGACGCCGAGGAAGTACAGGTCGTCGCGCTCGCCGAAGAAGCCGGTCTTCGCGCAGCGGGGCGAGGTCGCCATGAGCGGGATCCAGCCGCGGGAGGTGATGGGGTTGTTGTAGAAGTACACGGGGCGCCCGGCGTATGCCTCATGGAAGGCCTTCATGTTGTGCCGCTGCTTCTCGCGGACGCAGATGTAGATGCCTTCGGCGAGCAGGGCATTGGCCTCGCGCCAGTATGCCAGCACGCTCTGGGCGGCGGCGCGGTCCATCCGGTCGAGCGACGCCCCGTACGGCACGAGCACGGCGCAGATCCTGCACTGGGGCGCCAGGCGCTGGATCTCCTCGGCGAACAGGTTCATGACCCGCGCGTCCGCCTGCGCCCGCTCGTGGTCGGCGTACTTCTCTTTGCACAGGGAGCAGCGCTCGTCCCAGAGCGAGTAGCCGCCCTTGCCTGTATCGGGCGCGTGGAGGTAGTACATGCTCGCGCCGATGTCGCGGGCGAACTCGCCGAGCAGCCGGGCGCGCTTGCGGATCTCGTCCTCGCGCGACCAGCAATAGCCCACGCCGTGGGTGTGGACGATCTCGTCGGCCCAAGGCGGGCGGTCCGGGCTGGTCCACTGGCCCACGTCGATGGAGCTCGTAGCCGCCGCCTCGAAGTAGACGCCGCGCTCCCGGCCGTAGTCGGCCACCTGTCGCAGCGCCTCGCGGCCGAAGGCGTTCCACTCCTCCACGTACGTCGCGACGCCGCTGCGCAGAGATATCCAGTTGATCTTGTTCTGCAGGCACCAGTCCACGACGCGCTTGTTCGGCTCGACGTACTCCGCGATCCACGTACCCGCGCGCTGCGAGCCCTCAGGCTCGCGTTTGAGCATGCTCAGGCGGCCCCATACCCGGTCCTTGCGCCCGCACATGCGGTGGCGGAAGTCCGGCCAGTCGCGGATGCGCGCGCCCGTCGCCGTCACGCCGGGGCCCCGGCCCTCCAGCAGCATGCGGAACGTCGAGCACGCGTACAGGGCGCCCTGGGCGTCGCTGCCGGCGAGAAGCACTTCGGCCCCATTGGGCCCGAAGGCGAAGTCCACGATGTAGCCCTGGGGGCCGGGATCCCCCGGAGTGACCTGGATCCTCCGCGCATCCAGCGCAGCCGCGAGGGCGTCGCTGCTCTCGGGCGTGCCGAGGAGAATGCGCGTCCCTGCCGCGGGCGCCTCCCGCGCGCCGACGACCGGGAGCGGCGGTGCGCCGAGGTCGGCGAGGCGGGCGTTGATCTGCTCGGCGCCGATGCGGTCCTGAGGGGTCGCGCGCGTGCCGAGCACGATGGCCGCGCCGGGCATGGCCGCATCGCGATTCAGGCTCCTCGCCTGCTTGGGGACGGGGACCACGTGCAGGGCTTCGCCGTAGACCATCGGCGCGGCTGCGAGCAGCCAGGTTGTGGCGCAGATAGCGCTACTCGTGCGCATGGCGTGCAGGCTCCTGTTCTGAGCAGGCGCCGCATTGTTCGCCGCGGCGGGGATGTACCCTTGCTGGCTGGAGCACCCTCGTCGGGAGCGGCGGAAATTGACGGTGCTTCCGGCCGGGTGATATACTCCCCACACGACTTGGGAGGGCACGCCCGTTGGGAGGAGGGGGACGTGCGCGAGCAGCCCGCCGCAAACGATGCCGAAGCCCGGGCGGCCGGCAGCATGGCCGCCGTGCCGCACGAGGCGCACATCCCGTACGCCCTCTCGGACGAGGCAGAGTGGTGGGAGCGCTTCTTCGAATCCCCGGACTCCATCCCCCTCTCCTACTTCCCCTCAACACCGGAGACGCAGCGGGAGTTGGACGGCATTCGGCGGCTGCTTCAGCCCCGGCCGAGCGACCGCATACTGGACGCGTGCTGCGGGATGGGGCGCCACGCCGTGCCGCTGGCGGCGGGCGGCTGCCGTCTCGTTGGCGTCGATCGGTCCCACATGATGGTGGGGATGGCGACGGAGGCGGCCCGCCAGGCCGGGGCGGCGTGCCGGTTCATCCAGGCCGACGCGGGCCGGCTGCCCTTCCCGTCGGGCCACTTCACAAAGGTGCTCAATCTGTTCAACAGCTTCGGCTACTGTGAGACGGATGAGGGCAACATCCGAGTGCTGGCGGAGACGGCCCGGTGCCTGCAGCCGGGCGGCACGTTCCTGCTGGAGACGCGCAACAAGCTGCAGCAGCTCGTGGCCGTGCCCTACACCCGGTGCGAGCGCCTGCCTGGCGGGCGCCGGGTGCGACTGCGCTGCTACTACGATGCCGCGCGGCGGCGCCTCAACAGCGAGTGGACGGACGCGCAAGACGAGGACATCCTGCACCACTTCGCGTCCATTCGCCTCTACGATCTGGACGAGATCACCGGCATGCTCAACTCAGTGGGGCTGCACGTCGTCACCACCTACGGGGAGTATGACGGCGCGGCCTTCGATCGGTGGCATTGGAAGCTCGTGCTGCTGTGCCACAAGAGCCGGTAGCCGCGCCCGGGCCGCACCGCGGCCAGGATCTCGTGCGTCGTAGAAGATGGCCCAGCCTCTGTTCTGGAGCGAGCGACTTGCCTGGCCCTCGCCACAGACGATCACCGACTCGGCTTGCGGGCGCCAGATGGGCTGTGCTTCTGGCGCCTCTGGCCTGCGCCGCCCTCGGTGGCTGCGTGCGACGAGCGGACACGCAGGTCACGGTCTACACGTCCCTCGATCGCCCCTACTCGGAGCCCATTCTGCGCCAGTTCGAGCAGGACTCGGGCATCCGAGTCGAGGCCGCGTACGACATCGAGGCGACGAAGACCACGGGCCTGGTGAATCGGCTTCTGGCGGAGAGGCGCAACCCGCAGGCGGACGTGTTCTGGAATTCGGAGGTCGCCAGGACGCTGATGCTCAAGGAGGAGGGCGTGCTCGCCGTGTACGCTTGTGCAGCGGCCGAGGACATCCCGACGGGCTTCAGGGATCCGGAGGGGTACTGGGCCGGGTTTGCGGCCAGGGCGCGCGTGTTGGTCTACAACACCGAGTTGGTGCCGCCGGGGGGCGTGCCGCGGTCCATTTTTGAGCTGACGGAGCCGGCGTGGCGCGGGAAGGTGGCGCTGGCCAACCCGCTCTTCGGCACGACGGGCGCGCATGCGGCGGCGCTGTTCGCGGCGCTCGGCGAGGCGAGGGCCAGGGAGTACTTCCGCGCCCTCGCCGCCAACGACGTCAAGATCGCCGATGGCAATGCCGCCGTGCGGGACCAGGTGGCGCGGGGCGAGGTGTGGGTGGGCTTTACCGACACGGACGACGTGTACGCCGGGATACGGGGCGAGAAGCCCATCGACCTCGTCTTCCCGGACGCCGACGGGATCGGGACGCTGCTGATCCCGAACACCGTGGCGCTCATCGCGGGCGGCCCCCGCCCGGAGCAGGGCAAGCGGCTCATTGACTACCTGCTGAGCCCGGAGGTGGAGGAGGCGCTGGCGAAGGCCGACTCGCACCAGATGCCCGTGCGGGCCGGTGTGCCGGTGCCGGAGGGCTTCGCGTCGCTGGCCGACGTGAAGGCGATGGACGTGACCTTCGACGCCATCGCGCGGAGCATGCCGCCGAGCCAATCGTTCCTGAAAGAGCTTTTCATTCGGTGAGAAGGCGCTCGGGAGTGGCCCGATCCTGGTCGTGCAAACTGGCGCTTGGGGTAGGCGTGGCGCTCTTCCTTGCGGTGTGCGTGCTGCCGGCGCTGGCGGTGCTCGCCGGATCGGTGACCGGCGCCGACGGAGCGCCCTCCCTCGCGGCGTACCACGGCGTCCTCGGGACGCGGCAGCTCGTGCTGCTCGGCCGCAGTGTCGCCATGGCCGCGGCCGCCGCGGCCATCGCCCTCCTGATCGGCGTGCCCATCGGACTGCTCGTGTCACGCACGGATCTGCCGGCGCGGCGGGCGTTCTGGCTGCTCTGTCTCCCGCCCCTCATCGTGCCGCCGTACATCAACGCCGTCGCCTGGGTCGAGTTGGCCGGCCGGCGCGGGCTGCTGAGCAGCGTGCTCACGCGGGGCCTGGGGCTGGAGAGCGCCCCCTGGTCTATCTACACGCTCGCCGGGGGCGCGTGGGCCCTCGCCGCGAGCTTCTGGCCGCTGGTGGCACTGCTCAGCGCGGCGGCCTTCCGCGCGGTGGACGGGTCCTCGGAGGACTCGGCACGGCTCGACGGCGGGCAGTGGGCCGTCGTGCGCCACGTGACACTCCCGCTGGCCGGGCCCCCCATCGCCGCGGCCGGGCTGTTCGTGTTCCTGCTGGCGGTGACGGATCTGGGAACGCCGGATCTGCTCTACCTCAAGGTCTACACAACGGAGCTGTACACCCACTTCGTCGGGTCATTCGACATGTCCGCGGCCGGCGCGTCCTGCACCCCGCTGCTGGCGGCCGCGCTTGTCACCGTCGCGGTCATGTGGTCCGCGGCCACCCGGAGTCATGTGAGCCCGTTCCTGGGCGAGCGGGTCTCGCCGACGGACCTGCGCCTCGGACGGTGGCGCGCCCCGGCCTGTGCCATCGTCGCAGCGGTGCTCCTGGTGACCGTCGGCCTGCCGCTCGCGACGCTCGTGGCGCAGGCCGGCGGCGCGGCGACCTATCTCGCCGCGCTCCGGGGCAGTCTGAGCCAGTGTGGGAACTCGCTGTGGTACGCG
>JASFTE010000272.1:0-6629 GCA_050114035.1 Armatimonadota bacterium
GACGACGGCGACTACCGCCTCTCGCCCGACAGCCCCGTGAGGCACCTCCGCCCCGACCGCGGCCCCGTCGGCGCCTCCTCAGCCATCGCCGTCCCACAGTGACCCCCGTGTGCCCTCCTACCTCCCCACAATCAACCCCATCACCGAGCTCGGCGGCAGCGCGATGGGCTCGCCGGGCGTGTAGTCGAACTCGAACTCGTACCCGCCGATGAGGTCGTGGTCGTTCTCGTTCCCGAGCATGGGGTGACCGGCGGCGAGGAGAAGGCAGGTGGCCCTGCCGCCTCTGGCGCCGGGGATCTCGAGCGTGATGGATTGCCAGTCCACGGCTTCACGGCTGATGAGCACGATTCCGTACGTCTCCGGCTGCTTGAAGACGACGGCCTTCGCGCCCTCGCTGACCTCGTTGTTGACGGCCAGCCGCGTCTCGGCCCGACAGCGGGCGTAGATCACGTGCATGATCTGTTCGGGTCGGTTGTAGTAGGGCGCGTCGGGTCGCTGGAGCGTGGGGCCCTGAATCTGGGAGAACCAGTACCCGGTGAACAGGCACCACTTGTTCGCCCCAAAGACAGCCGGCGATTCGATGAGCGTGCGCCACATGTCCGCCACGAGCACCGGCGAGGTGACCGAGGTCATGAACTCGCGGTCGCGCGCATTCCCCATGCCGAACTCGCTGATGATGATCGGCAATGTCCGCCCGAGGTGCTTCCTCATCAGCCCCTCGACCTCGCTGAGTATCCCGGGGATGTTGTCCGCCAGTCTCATGGCGCTGGAGACCTGATGCGGGCGGCCTTCGAGCTTTGAGTAGTCGCCGACGCGCGGGGTCCGGTAGAAGTGGAATTGGTAGGCATCGGCGTGCCTGCCGGAGATCCGCAGCAGCGTGTCGTTCCATTGCATGTCATGCCCGCAGCCGTTCATCACGATCTGCACCGACGGGTCGCGGCCCTTCATGGCCTGGACGTAGGCGGGAAAGGCTTCGGCGTATTCCCGGGCGCTGCAGGAGCCCGTGGGGTCGGGCCCGTAGGACTCGTTGCCGATCTCCCAGTACTTCACGTTGTAGGGCTTCGCGTGCCCGTTCTCCGCCCGGAGTCTCCCGAGAGGCGTGTCCACGGCGGCGTTGCAGTACTCCACCCAGTCCGCTGCGAGCTGGACCCGTTCCGGGGCTGTCTTGAGATACGAGAACACGAACTCGTGACGGATGCCCGTGGGATGGTCGTTCGGGTCGACCTTGTCCGGACGGTCCTTGCAGAAGGCAGTGGTGATGATCGGGACCATGCCCTCTTCCTCACAGAAGCGCAGGTACTCATCCACGCCGAAGCTCGCAATGCCGCGGCTCGTGCCGTTATGGTAGTTGATGATGTCCTTGCGCTTATCGAGGGGGCCGACGGTGTCCTTCCAGTTGAACACGTCCGCGTTGCACCCGCCGGGGTAGCGCAGGAACGTGATCCCCATGGGCCGCACGCGCCTGAGGAATTCGTCCTGGAACTTGCCCCGCGCAGAATCATAGGGCGCCGTCAAGTTCTGCGTGTTGATGTTGTTGCCGAAGATGAGCGGGCTGACGGGCGACTCGGACGCGCTGGCCTTGAGGCGGATGTTCTTCGCCTCGGCGGCATCCGTCCGGATCTGCCGTACTCGCTCCCGCAGACTGGCGATCTCGTAGATTCGGTCGTTGAGGGCATTCCCCTGCAGTCCTCTTAGTCCGGCCTCAAGCTCCCTCGCCCTTGCCTGCAGGGCCAGCGAGAGCTGCGCCCGGAACTCCCCGAGCGGCCGCTGTGTCTTCTGTTCGGGTTCCGGTACGGCAGCCAGGACCGCCTCTCTGACCGCGTCGTTCCAGAACCTCCGCGGCACGTATTCGTCTTGGGCAAAGACCTGGATGATGCCGCCACTGAGACGTCTGATTTCGAGTGCGTCCGTGTTGAGATTGGCAAACCGCCGGCGCTCCTCCTCGGCCACGAACCGTTCCAGGGCCTGCTGGTTCGGGAACCGCGGGTCCACGCTCACCGTGAGCCCGGCCCAGCCGGCCTTCCCGGTGCACGCCTGCATGCCGATGCTGACCCGGGCCCATTCGAGGTCCTTGGGCATTTCCATCACGTATTGATGCCTCTCCCAATCGAACGTGCCGGAGAAGTCGCTGTACGTGGTGGTGGAGTAGCTGGGCTTGGGCGCGCCCTTGGCCTTCCAGCTCAGCATGGACTTGGCGTTGTAGTAGTGCTGCGCGCCGGTCTTGACGTCCTCGGCCTTGCGCCACACCTCCAGCAGCACGGCCTTGCCCGCGATGCGCTCGATGGGCAGCGACGCAGAGAGGTTGCCCGACACGGGCTCGCGCGTCTCCATGGTCAATGCGGGGATGCCGCCGGGGCCCTGTGCGCCGGCGAGCTTCACGGCTGGCAGCCTCGTGCCCTGCCACTTCGGCAGTGCGACGTCAGCGAAATCCTCCGAGAAGATCAAGTCCCGCTGGGGCTGTTGCGCCTGCAGTGTACCCGTGCACAGCGCGATGGCCAGAACGGTTGTCATTGCTCGGCGCCGATCCAGCATGGGTCCCCTCCGTTCTCTCACTGCGCAAGCCCCGACGTCCTGAATAAAGCGCCATGATGCCCGTTATTGGCAGTACGCTCCCGCAATCGCCGCTAAGCGCAGGAGTGAGTGCTATGGGCGCGGACTTCCTTCACCACGGATCAACTCCAGGAACGTCTGTCCCGGCGACGAGACGGCCGCGTCCGGGCGGATCTTCCGCAGGGCTTCGCGCATGAGCACTGGATCATCCGTCAATGCGTAGTCCACGCCCATCTCGAGGTACCTATCCGGGGCTTGACCGACCTGCAGGTTGTTGGCGGAAGTGCGGACCATGATCCCGTACTGGTGGCAGATGGCGATCTTCTCCCTCGTGAGGCCCTTCGTGCAGAATGCGTCCACACCGGCGGCTGACAGAGCCTCCATCAGTTCGTGGTAGAGCTGGTGCTGTTTCTCAGCCGGGTACCATTCCCAGGCCCCGCCCACCCGCCTGCGACCGAGAGTGTTGTCCGTGTACTCCAGGCACACCTCAGGGAGCGCAGCGTGGATCGTCTCGAGGTAACCGATGCTCCCGGACATCACCATGCATTCGGCCTGGAGATTGTGTCCACCGATGAACTCGATGACCCTGTCGGGCCGGACATCCTTGGTGTCGAGATGAAGGTTGACCTTCCCTTTGGTCAGCTTCACTACATCGTCGGCGAACACGACGCGGACATCCTCCCACGTCCTGCCCCCGACTGTGGCGGAGTAGCGGAACCGTCTGACCTCCGCCGCCGACACCCTGTCGGTGGCGATCTTCTCGCCCTCAGCCGCCGTCGCATCCACATACATTGTGGGGAAGCTGGCATCGTGCCAGAGAATGAGCTTGCCATCGCCAGTGAGTCTGAGGTCGATCTCAATGGCCGTGAGCTCGTTCTCGATGGCGAAGAGGATGTTGGGCAGTGAATTGTCAGGGGCGTAGATCCTCCCTCCGGCTCGGTGCCCCGAGATAATGAAGGTATCGCGCAGATGCGTCTGGGGATTCTCCCCGGCGTGTGCCGCAGCAAGCGGAGCGAGGTTGAGGCCAACTGCGGCAAGCAGGATGAGACTGGACTTCAGCACGATCCACATCCCGTCTGTATGGTGAGTCAGTTCGGGGGACACTACGATCATCGGCGCTCCCCCTCGCGGCCCTCTCCCTGCCCTCCCCGCCGTTGCTCAGCGAAACAACTCCCCAACCGATCGCACCGTCTCTTCAACCAGCACATCTCCGCCCTTGGGGCCCACGTGGCTGCTCGCCGGGACAGAGCCGTAACCGCCGCCGCCAACGCTCCTGTCGCTCGGCAGATAGGTGCCTGGTCCCGTAAGCTGGACGACGAAGGTCTGCAGGGCCCGGCTCCGCGCCTTGATGCGAATGCCGAAGTCGAGATACAGCTCGAACGCGTTGGTCGCGAACACGATGTCGCCAAGCCGCACCACATGCAGCTCCATCGAATACGTGGGCTCAGCCTTCTGAAGCTCGTAGCGCTCGACCACCCCCCGGTACCAGCGCCGACGACCGAAGCAGCGCGACCGTTCCCCGTCCGAGGGCGGACGGTCGGCCAGTGCACGCAGCCGCTCGTCGTAGGCCTCCGCCTCGCGCTGCGCCTCCTGCACATCGTCCTCCGTGATGAGCCGCCTGGGCAGCTCCAGCGTCCGCACCACGTGCTCCATGCCGATCTCGTCCCGAATGTCCTTTGCCGCAAGCGGGAGCACCTCGTCCACGGCGCGCGCGATCCGGTTGCCGATCTCCGCCCGTTCCGCCATACGCAGATCGGCGCCGCCCTCCATCAGCCCCTTCAGCCTGAGCATCCGCGCCTCTGCTCGCTTCTTCCACATGAGGTGCGGCGACTGGTCCCCTGCGGCGCTGCACTGGGGAAGCACGAACAGACCTTCGCCGTGCCGGCGGCGGATCTCGGAGCGGGCCTCGTGCCAGAAGTCGGCCGAGAGAAAGCGTGCTCCCTCCGTCACCTGCGACGGACACGCCAGGTTCACCACCATGCCGGTCAGCTGCCGCTCCGTGTCGTACGTGAACAGCATGTCCACGCCGTGGTCCTCGTATCCCTCGATGTGGACGAAGTCGTCGGTGCTCGTGTCGCCATACATCCGCGACGCGCCGTCGCGTTTGACCTGACGCCTGTTGTAGCCGACAACGGCGTGCCCGCACCCCCACGAGAGGGCTCCCGGCGTGCGGCCGCGCCATGCGTCCGCCACGCATGCTGCCGTGCGCTCGACGAAGAACGCTGCGTACTCCCGCGGCCGCATCACCTCCGGCCCCTGGTCCTCCCAGACGCCCTCGAGCGTTGTCGGGGCCGTGTGCGTGTGGGTGGCGCTGATGAACACCTTCTCGGGCGAGAGCTCCGGCGCCAGCGTCCTCAGCCGCCCGCGGACGCCGGCGAGCAGGTCATCCGGGATGGTCGCCAGGTCGGCCGATACCATCACGCACTGCTCGCCGTTGGATTCCAGCGCCAGCGCCGTCACCGTGATGGGATCGTGGACGGAGTCCGAGATCCGCACGTGGAACTGACCGCGCAGCATCGCCGGCCGCTCGGGCGTGACGTCCTGCGTAGCCCAACCGACACGGAGGCCTTCGGCTGTCGCGTTGTCACTCATTCCTTCCCCCTCCTGGACGCCGGTGGCCAGACCGGCACACAACGTCAGTCCAAAGGCGGTCAACACGCTGTCCATTGGCATTCCGTCCTCCTGTATCCGGGCCTCTCGAGCTCGAGGGACCAGGGCTGAATCATCGCCCTCCCCCTTGCGGGCCTCCCTCTCGAGCCTGCCGTCTCCCGCCCAAAGCGGCGCTGGCGGAGCCCCGGATCTGAGCATACGTCGTGCACGTGCCACTTGGCAAGTCGTGACAAAGAGGTCCGGGGCATTGCCGGGACACCATACCGAATTCTGCTCAAGCACAATCCGACGCCATCCCCGACTACGCACAGCTGCGCCCCCTGTCCTCGCAGTACGGCTCGCGCGCCTCGTCCTCCAGCCACGAGAGGTCGAGCACCCTGTCCACGCGTTTGAGGATGTGGTCGTCCGGGATGAGGTCGCGGTAGGAGCCGGCCGCGAAGAGCTGCTCCTGCCCGCGATTCTGGCTGCCAATCATGGTGCAACTCCTGGTGCAAATTAGCCTGCCTGTAACATTCCTACTATAGCATATCCGTTCGGCTTTCTTAGCAGGCCCACTGTCACCCGTTTCTCGTCAGATCCAGAATATCCGATTGCCCGTGCTGCCCGTGAGTTGGTCCACGACCAGCCAGAGGCCGCTGCAGGTGAATTGGCCGAGTATGAGCCCGAGGAAGAACGGGCGGATGTTGCGATAGGTCTTCAGCCCTCCGTAGCGAAGTACGACCGCCTTGGCGAGCCAGCCGAGGAAGGCCGTGAACCACAGGCGATCCATCATCCAGATGCTGCCGATGCAGAAGCCCACCGGATGGAAAGGCCACCACACGAGCCGCTGGCGCATGATGGTGAGGAACACCATCACGGCCGCGCCGGCGCCCGTGAGTATCCAGCCCGGGACGTTGGGGCCGCTGGGATTGAGCAGCTTCTCGGCAACCCAGCTGTAGTCGGCGCGGGGGCCGCCGCTGAAGAACCACGGCTGCATCACCAGCCCGCCCTCGACGTAGCCCCACTTGAGCATGAGCCACACCGACGACGTCAGCGCCACGACGATGGCGAGCATCATGGCCCAGAAGAGGCTGCGCTTGCGGCCCTCGATCACCTCGGCCATCTTCAGGCTGTTGGCGCACGAGGCCATGACGAACGTTCGGATGTCGGAACACCAGATATAGCTCAGGCCCAGAGCCGTGAGCCCCCGGGGACCGAGCGCGGCGGTGCCGAAGCCCGAGGTGACGAAGGATGGTGCGATGGTGGAGGCGACCGCCTCGGCCATGCCGCTCTCCACGACGATGCGCGTGAGCCCGATGAAGAGCACAAAGGCGCCAAAGAGAAACACGGGCACGATGAGCGGCGGCAGCCCGGAGCTGTGGAGCCAGATCCCCAGGAAGATGAGCCCGGCGATCGTGCCCCACCATGCCACCCGGTACGATAGCGCCTCTCCGGAGTCGTCCTCACCCCCGCGTCCAAGCGCCGCGCGC
>JASFTE010000273.1:0-6620 GCA_050114035.1 Armatimonadota bacterium
GCATAAGCGCTGGCCTTCTTCCACGCCTCCATGGCCGCGTCGTCATCGCCAAGCCGCATGTAGACGTCACCAAGCGGCGAGTACAGCGAGAGATTCTGCGGCTGCAGCGCCAGCGCCGACTCGTAGTACTGCCGCGCCTTCTCCAGCGCCCCTTGCTGCTGGTGTAGCCAGGCGACGCGCTGGTGCAGCGCCGGGTCCTCCGGCTCTGCCTCGAGCAGGTTCTCGTGCTCGGCCACCGCCTCCGCGTAGCGCTTCTCCCCCATGTACACGTTCGCCAGCCGCCGCCGCACGACCCTGTCGGTCGGCCGCTGCTGAAGGGCCCGGCCCAGCTCAGCTATATACGCATCCAGCTCCCCGAGTTGCTTCTTGAGCTGGTAGAGTTTCTGCGCGATGACGTGGGTCTCTGGCTGCTCCGCCAGGAGTCGCTCACAGAGAGCAGCGGCGGCAGGGAGGTCCCGCCGCTGCTCCAGGATGCCGACGAGTCGCAGGCCGAGCGAGACGTTGCCCGGCGTCCGCCGGAGCTCCCCGGTGACCACGGCCTCTGCAGCGGCGAGGTCGCTCCCCGCGAGGTGGATGTTCGCCAGGAGCTGCGCCGTCTGCGTCCGCCACAGCGACCCCGGGCAGGTCTCTAGCAGGGCCTCGTACTCGGCGATGGCTCTGCCCCGCTCCCCGTTCGCCTCATGCGCGCGCCCCGCGTAGAAGTGCGCCGCCGCCCGCACGTGTTCGTTGTCACGGTGCGCCTCCAGCGCCACCTGGCACAGCAGGACCAGCGCGTCGCGTTCCCCCAGGCGGAGGTACGCGGGCGCCGCCTGGTTCAGCGAGCTGATGGCGAGCGCTGCATCCCCCAGCACCAGCGCCTCCCGGAAAGCCACCGCCGCCTCCTGCAGCCGATTCGCCGCCAGCAGATCGGTCGCGATCCGGTAATGTATAGCCGCCCGCTGCGCGTCGTTCCGCGCCGCCTCAAGCTGCTGCCGGTAGGCCTCCAGCGCACTGTCCATGCCGTGCCGGACCGGCGGCGCCTGGGCGAGCGCCCCGACCGCGGCGAGCGCCGTCGCAACGAGAACGAGATTCTGCCAAGGGGTCCCCATAGAGTTGTCTTTCGCCTTCACCCTCCCCCCATCATCCTCCTCCTCTCTCTGTACTACTCACCCGTAGAATCGTGAATCCCTGTCGTGATCCTCATGCCGGGAGGCCTCAGTCCTTTGCGGTCACAGCTTCAATGCTGATGCCGCGGGAATACTCCCTGATTTCCGGTGCAGGTCTGGCCTGCAGTGGCCGTTGTTGGCGGCGGTGGCTGCGGAGGGGTGCTGCTGCGTCGCCGGCGGCCTGGGGCATGGCTTGGCCGCCTGATGCATCTCCCAGTGGAGTCCAGCCGCTGCTTGTGCGCAAACAGCGGCTCCAACGGCGTCCCGGCCTCGAACGGCGATGCCTGGTGGCGATCCCGGGGCAAGCTCATTGCGCACTGCTCGTGCGCCGCGCACACTTCCCACGCCACAGCATCAGCGGCTGGTGAGAGACATGGCGTACTATTCGTCATCGTCTATCATAAGCCATCTTCATTATACTGTAGGGATGGAGTTCTTCAGCGGAATCCAAGCCGCAATCCTGGCCCCGGAGAACGATCGGTGGCTGGATCCTGCCCGGACCGAGATTGAGCTCTCCACATGCGATCCCAGCGGCCCCCGTTGCGGGCGGGAAGGGAAATGGGGGAACGAGGACAACTAATCAGTGCTCTGCCATGCGCCCCTACGATTGGAAGAGAACCCTCGCCCTCTGGCTGGCCGGCGGCGTGCTCGTCGGCGGCATCGTGGCCTGTATCGTGCTCCTGCTAGCGCGCGGCGGAGGGCGCCCGCAGCCGGGTATGGAGTCTGATGCAACGCCGGGGCCGGATGCGGAGTTCGCCGTGACGCCGGGGCTGCAGGTGACATCCGGGCCGTACCGGGCGACACTCGAGCGCGTGTGGCTCGACGCTGCGGGCCCCCGTCGGCGGCTGCATCTGGACGCGCGGATCGAGCGCACCGACGGCACGGAGCTGGCCCCGCCGGCCCCGCCCTGGTCCGTGGGGGAAATGGCCCATGTGACGGATGGCGCCGGCAACCTGCTCAGCGAGTGGGAGCCGGCCGCGGACGACTCAACAACAGTGGATGGCCGCGGCTACGCGCTGCAGCGCAGTTGGGTCCTGTCACGCCAACCCGTCAGCCCGTTGCGCGTCACGCTGTGCTTCCCGAGCGACGTGACCGTGACGCCCGACGCCGCCGTGCCGCTGAACGAGAGCGACGTGGAGAGCATCGTGCAGGCCGCCGGGGGCTCGCCCAGCGTGCTGGTGCGCTCCGTGGTGGTCGTCGAGGAGCTGGACCTGACCATCGACGTGCCCGACCCCGGCCCGTACCTCGTCGTCGTCATCGCCGATCTGGGACGGATCCGAGGCACGGGGCCAATGCCCGCCATCCGCATCGCGGTGCGGGATGATGCGGGACGGCGCATGGACCGTCGCTACGAGTGGGTGCGCGACGCGCCGCAGCCGGAGATGCCCCCGGACCTCTGGCTCGCCTATCCCATCGCCGACCGCGCCGGGCCCTTCGTGCTCGAGCTCACCAGCGACGAGACGTACCGCGAGGGCCTCGTCGAGTTCACCTTCGAGCCGGTGGAGATCAAGTGAGGCCTACTCCAGGAGAAACGCCACCTCCACCTCGCAACTGATCCGCAGCTTGCCCGGGAGCTCCTCCGTCCATTGCTCGACCTCAGCGGGCTCCGCGGCGGGCGCCATGCTCTCATCCGCCTGCTCGGCCACGTCGTAGTAGGCCCAGTCGTCGGGCTCTACCTCCTCGATCCGGTGCACACCGACGATGCGCGCTCCCGCGGCCTCCGCCATGGCCTCCGCCTTCTGGCGGGCGTTGGCGGTGGCCTTGGCGAGCGCCTCGGCCTGCAGCGCGGTGTCGTCGAGCATCTCGAACCGCAACCCGCCGAAGCTGGTCGCGCCGACATCCACCGCGCCGTCAACGACGGCCGCGAGCTTGTCGAAGTCCTCGTTCTTCAGCGTGACCCGCAGCCAGTGGTACGCCCGGTAGCCCTTGCGGATGCGTCGGTGCCGCTTGTAGTCGTACTCGGACGCCTCCCCCAGGTACAGCTCGGAGGTCTCCACGGACTCCTTCGTCACCCCGAGCGCGGCCAGCTTCGCCTTGACTGCGTCCGCCTTGTCCGCCACCTCCGTCGCCGCCTCTTTCGGCTTCGGCTTCACGGCCTCGATGCCCAGTGAGATCTTGGCGATCTCCGGCTCCACCTCCACGTACGCGTCCGCCTTGATGGTGAGCAACCGCAGCTTCTCCTCGTCATCTTCGTCCTGAGCGTGCAGCGCCGTCGCTACGAGCCCGAGCGCCAGGGCCAGCAGCAACGCCCGACAGAGCAATCCCTCTCGCAGCACTATGTCCACCTCCCGCGACCCAAGTGGGGCCTACGCAGTCTCGATCGTCCGTTGGACCGGGCACACGCGGATGCACCCACCTCCGCCGCACCCGGCCTTGCAGCCGAACTGACGCGCCATGCGGAAGCTGCGGCCGTTCATCTGCAGGTCGTGCAGCTCCCCGAAGCACTGCGGCCACTCGGCGATGCAGATCCGGCAGTCCTCCCCGCGACACACGTCCTCGCCCAGCATCTCGTCCGGCTCAAGCTCCGCCGTCGTGATGATGGAGTTGAACCGGTTGCGCGGGCCGAACTTGGTGCTGAGCACGAGGTTGTTGAGCCCGAAGGTGCCCAGGCCCGCCGCCACCGCCGCGTGCCGGTGCGACAGGGGTGCAAAGTACCCGGGGATGGTGCTCGATAGCCCCCCGGCGTAGTATGTGACCGGGCAGGGCATGACGTTGTTCCCCGCCTCGGCGAGCAGGTGGGCGACCTGGTGCGAGACGAGCTGCAGGTACCAGTTCACCGTCTCGTAGTTCGTGCGCCGGTAGAAGTGCCGCTGCGCCCCGGGGAGGGACTCCTCCGGGATGATCTCGGAGCCGACGCTGATCTTCGGGTGGTCGAGGCAGCTCTGGAACAGCCGGATGCTGACCACGACCACGGACCGGGCGCCCGGCAGCAGCTCGGCGGGATGGTGCCCACGCGGCGCGCCGTCGAAGCGCTCGACGGGGGCCACGCCTACCAGGTGCGCGCCGTGGCTGAGGGCGTACTGTTTGATCTCATCGGTCAGGGACATCTACTTCACCTGCCTCCATGTCTTCTCGCACGGACCGCCCCGCGGCAGCTCGTTGCCCCGCTCGAAGGTCACGTCCCCGCCCACGGCCTTCGCCAGCTCCGCAGACATCCGGTCGCAGGCCCCAACGCAGATGAATGCCTTCTCGAGGCGCTGCTGCTTCATCTCCTCCCACAAGGGACACGTCTCCCAGCGCGACACGGCCCCGCCGTCGCCATTCTCCTCGATCGCCGCCTCCGCACCAAGCGCCTCCGCCAGCTTCAGGTCGAGCTCGGCCGCCGACCGCGCCGTCGCGCCGCCGCTCTCATCCCTGAGAGCCCCGGCCGCAAAGGCGCCGAACTCCCGCCACGTGCGCGCCAGCACCTCCTCGGCTTTTCGGTGTCCCAGGTCCGCGCTGAACATGCTCCGACAGAAGCCCAGCATGCAGCGCTTCCAGAAGGCTCGTAAGGTGTCATCGTCCACGCAGAATCGCCTCCTTGCGAATCAGCGGAATCCCCCGGCTGGCCGCCGCGGGCCTATGTGGCGCCGACGAAGCAATACACGTTCCCATCCATCGCCCCGACGTACAGCGCGTTGCCGGAGATGGCGGGCGAGGAGCAGATGGGGGTGCCGATGTCGTAGCTCCACAGCGCGCTGCCGTCCCGGGCCGAGAGCGCGTACAGCTTCCCGTCGCCGGCGCCTACGTAGACGACGTCGCCGGACACGGCGGGGGATGAGGCGACGTTGGGGGCGCTTCGCTGGTACGGTACCGTGGACATGACCGCGGGGCCGGTGGCGAACTCCCAGCGCATCTCTCCGTCTCGTCGGTCGAGGCACAGCACCTTGCCGCTCGTCGTGCCGATGTAGATGGCACCCGACGCGATGGCCGGCGACGAGAATCCCCGCCGCGCCGGGGCCTTCCAGCGCAGCGCTCCCGTCTCGGCGTCGAGGGCGTAGAAGCCGAGCCCGTACGGCGCGTAGAGCACGCCGTCGCGCACGGGACAGACAAGCTTCGGCGCCGACAGCTTGGCCTGCTCGGCCAGCTCCGGGGCGCTGAAGCTCCACACAACCTTGCCCGTCTCGGCAGAGAGCGCCCGTGTCGGGAGGCGCTGCGGCGTCAGGAAGACGAGGCCGTTGCCCATGCTGGGCGAGGAGTCCGGCGGGATCCAGTCGCGGCCGAATGACGGCGCGCGCCACAGCTCCTCTCCCGTCCCCGCATCGAGCGCCGCAAAGGTGGGCCCGTGCCCGGCATAGACGACGCCATCGGCATAGAGGGGCGCCGAGCAGATCCAGCGCTCCACCGGGCCGCTGAGCTTATACGACCAGCGCTCCGCTCCGGTGGCCGCGTCGATGCCGTACACGGTGCCGGCGATGGACACGGCGAAGATCCTCCCGTCCCCGTACGCGGGCGAGTGCTCCACGGACGAGTCCGTGCGATAGTGCCACCTCGTTCCGCCGTCCGCGGCCGAGAAGGCCATGACCCCGGCGCGCGCCGCGTCCGGCGTGTCCAGGTCCTGCGCGCTCACGTACACGGAGCCGTCGGCGACGATGGGCGAGCTGAGGTTCAGCGTGCCGCCCGTGCTCCGCGCCCAGGCCAGCCGCAAGGGCGGCCGCAGCACACCCCGCGAGACGCCCGTCCGCCCGGCGTCACCGCGGAACATGGGCCAGTCGGCTCCGGCCTGCACGCGGGGAGCATCCTCGTCCACGAGCACGAAGCTGTGCGCGTCCTCCCACTCGCCGACGGCCCGTGCCGAGGCCCGCAGCGACACCTTGTACTCCCCCGTCGCCGCCCGCGACATCTCCGCCTGGCCCAGCCATCCGAGCTTGCTCGCACGCGCCAGGTTACCGGCCGCCACCGCCCGGCCCGTCGCGCCGGCGATGCTATACATCACCAGGTCGACGCCGTGCGAGGTGTCGTACGCGCTGCCCGCGACCTGCACCGCTCCCCGCGGCACGCGGGCGCCCTCGCCGGGGGCGGCGATGTGCAGGAACCGCTCCAGCCCCCGATACCGATACTCCGTCCGGACGCCGCCGCGCTCGCCGAGGGTTACGATGCGGAAGCCGCCCGGCGTCGTGTCGATGCCGCCGAAGCGCAGCGTGGCCGTGGAGAACGTGGTGATGTCCCGGTAGTTGAAGATGCGGGTCGAGTGCCAGTGGCCGTGGATCACGGCGCGGCAGTCGTACTGTGCCATGAAGTCCAGCAGCCCCTGCACCGGGGCGTAGTGCTGGAAGACGATGATGTGCGATCCTTTGGGCCGGGCGGCGATGTCCGCCGCGAGCCACCCGCGCAGCGACTCCCACGCCGGCCGCACGGGCAGCACGATGAAATGCCAGCGCCCGTAGTTGTACGAGTAGTTGGTGGGCCCCAGGAAGCGCTCGTAGTTCTCGGTGTTGAACCGCTCACCGCCAAGGTCGTGATTGCCGAGCACGTGATGGCACGGGAACCGGAAGC
>JASFTE010000274.1:0-6616 GCA_050114035.1 Armatimonadota bacterium
TCCCCGACGATACAAAGGTCTACCCCGGCCACGGGCCGGCATCCACGATCGGCGAGGAACGCGGGACGAATCCGTGGGTGGCTGACCTGTGAACTCGGGGGCACGATTCGCTTCGTGGAGGTGAGCAGGCCGAGGTCATCCCCGGGCCGAAGTGGGACAAGACGAAGACCAAGCGCCTCCTGGGGTCCACCGCGGAGCACAGATTCGAGGAGCTGTGGCACAAGACTGAGACCGAATAGGGCCCGCCACCCGCAAGCGAAAAGGGAAGAGCCGGCGCTCTTCCCTGTGTCGCTCTTGGCTATGGTGGACCGGAGCGGATTCGAACCGCCGACCTCCTCCGTGCGAGGGAGGCGTTCTCCCAGCTGAACTACCGGCCCACGGCCACCATTATACCGCCACTGCGCCAGAAGTCAACCTGCCAGATAGCACCACTTTGGGGATGTGTGTCCGCGGGTCGGCAGGAGGGTGTCAGCCGCGTGCCGCCTGAGCCAGCTCCGCCTGCTTCTCCGGCGACTGGTAGGTGGCGGGGTCCGCGAGGTAGCTCTTGATGGTATCGCGCTCGAGGGGAGCCATGGCGTCCGCGAGCCAATCGAGGCCCTTCGTGGCGAAGGGGACCAGTGCGTGCAGGCGGATGTCGTGCTCCGCTGCCGTCTCAGCCGCCCCCTGCTCCCGGTCGAGCACCACCGCGACATCGCGGCACACGATATCCTGCAGCCCCAGCCGACCCATCTCGTACTCCACCTGCCGCACGGCGATGAGCTTGCTGTCGAAGCCGGTCACGAGGTCGTCGAGGGCGACGAGCCGGTCGCCGGTGGCCAGATCCCCCTCCACCATGGCGTGCTCACCGTATTGCTGGATGGCCTCCGTGAGCTCGTCGGCGCTGCGGACGCCCTCGAGCTTGCGGGTGTAGAGACAGGGGAGGCCGGAGGCCAGCGACGCGGCGACGGCCAGGGGTATCCCCGCCATGGCCACGCCGACGATCTTCGTCACGTCGGGCGCCTCTTCTCGGATCAGCCGCCCCAGCCCCTCCCCCACATCGCGCAGTAGCTCCGGGTGCGAGCACACGGGACGGAGTTGGATGTAGAAGGGGCTCCACGCGCCGCTGACGAGCGTCCAGCCCTCGGGCCTGTCTCTGTACCACGTCCTGATGAGCCCGCGCTCGTACAGCGCCTCAACGATGCGCTTGCCCAGCGCCTCCTTCTCGTCGGCCCACGCCATCTCTCACCTCGGTGGCATGTCACTGAAACCGCGGCAGGCTATGGTCGCCTCAGGACGCATCCGCGGCGGCCTCGGGGGCCTGATCGTCGGCCGGGGGCTCTTCGGCTTCCGGCTCCTCGTCCGGTGTCTCCTCGGTCGGCCGCTCCGCTCCGCGGGTGCAGATAGCGAGGGCGACTCCCTCGAGCACCGCGGCCGCCAGTGACGCCACCACGAGCGTTCTCAGTCCCCACCAGTTGCGCACCGGGGGAATGGCCCAGATGATGCCCGTGGCCACACACATCATCGCCATGGAGCCGGCGAGCACGATCCAGCGCTGTCGCTCGGTAGCGCGCGGCGCCATCAGCTCAATAATCGGCCCCCAGATGAGCCCGGCCGCCGCCCCGATCCACGCTCCGAAGATGGGCGAGGCGACGATGTCCGGCAGGGGCCCACTGTCGCCATACACTCTCAGATCCATGATCCACAGCGCCGTCCCCAGACCGGCGCTCACGGCGACCCGTATGGCCACGCGACTGAGGGCCGCCAGACCCGGCTGCGGCTCCGTCGCTTCGTCTGCAGCGCTGTCCGTCTGCTCTTCTGCCATGGGAACGATCCTCGTGTAGCAATCTCTGCCCGGTGTTCTCTCTGCTACGCGAGCCTTCCTTCCGAAGGCCCGCCAAAGGGCCCGGGGCCCCCCGTGGGGCGATCAGTCAGCCGGTGCGGGAGGCGCATGCAGCCCCTGAGCGGCAGCAAGCCCCTCCCGCCAGGCCGTGCGCCGCCTGGTGCGCTCTCCGTGAGGCATCTGGGGCTGGAAGCGCTGCTCGACGGGAAGCAGGCTCACGGTCTCCTCAGCCTCGGTCCAGAAGCCCGCTGCCAGTCCGGCGATGAATCCTGCCCCCATGAGCCGGGTGGCCAAGTGCACGGGCCGCTCGACGAGGACGTCGAGCATGTCGGCCTCGAACTGCAGCAGGAAGTCGTTGCGGGCGCCCGGGCCGTCGGCGCGCACCGTCTGCAGCCCCACGCCGGCGCTTCCGGCCATGGCCTGGAGCGCATCGGCGGCCTGGTGTGCGACGGCCTCGAGGCTGGCGCGCACGACCTGCGCCCTCGTGGCGTCGGCGCTCAGTCCGAGGATGTCCCAGCCGGCAGCCCGCCCGCCGCCGCCAGCCGCGGGAATCACCCGTACGCCGCCGGCGTCATCCGCCTGCCCGGCGAGCGTCGCGGCTTCTTCTCCGCTCTCAATGACGCCAAGACCGTCGCGCAGCCAGTCGATGATCGTCGCGCCCAGCGGCAGCTGGGCCTCGAGCGCGTACAGGGGCTCGCCGGTGGGCCCGCACACCGTCGTGGCGGCAACGCCCGCCGCGGGCTCGACGACCTCGTCTCCCGTGTTGAGCACGGGCACACAGGCATCGGCGAAGGTCAGCTTCGCCGTGCCGCGATGGTGGCATCCCTGCGCAAAGAGCGTCGCGGCCTCGCCCGCCACGATGCCGCCGATGAGCAGACCCGCGGGCGTGCGCCTGGTCCCGGACGTCTGAGCGAAGGCTCCCGACGACGGGCGGATGCTGGGGAGCATCTCCAGCGGGATGCCGAAAGCCGCGAGCAGGTCCTCATCCCACGCCCGTGCATGGATATCGTACAGCAGCGTGCGGGAGGCGTTCGTGTGGTCGGTCACGTGGGCGCGGCCGCCCGTGAGTCGCCATGCGAGCCAGGAATCGAGAGTGCCACAGAGCACGTCGCCGCTCTGGGCGCGCTCCCGGGCGCCGTCCACGTTGTCCAGAGCCCAGACGATCTTCGCGGCCGATGACCGCGGCGTCAGCGGGAGGCCCGTCTTGCGCCGCACCGTCAGCTCGAGGTCCATCGCCGCGAGACGCTCGCACACGGATGCCGTACGCGGGCAGTCGGCCGCGATGGCGTTGCAGATGGGCTCGCCGCTCTCCGGGTCCCACAGCACGACGGGGCCGGGGCGGCCGGCGATGCCGATGGCGGCGACGTGGCTCATGTCGAGCGTGACGCCGGTGATGAGGTCGGGGAGAGAGCCTTCGATGTAGGCCCAGATCTCGTTAGGGTCGTACTCGAGCCACCCGTGCTGGGGCTGGACCGGGCGGAGCTCGTTGTGCGCCTCTGCAACGATGCGGCCACCGCGGTCAATGATGGCCATCCTCGTCTCGGCGTCAGTCTGGTGTATCGCGATAACAAATCGTTGTGCCATGGCACCGGCCCGGCCCGAGATGCAGCGAAGTCGGCAGCCGACGGCCCCGCCCGGCATCGGGGGCCTCGGTGGCTCAGAGGGTCTTCTTCTGCAGGCGCGAGACGTTGGTGAGCATGACCTTCTTGCGGCCGAGCTTGATGAAGCCGAGCCGCTCGAAGAGCTTCAGCACTCGGGTGAGCGTCTCGCGGGAGGTGCTGACCATATTGGCCAGCTCCTGGCGCGTGTGCTGCAGCCGGAGCATCACGCCCACCTCGGTCTCCTGCCCCTCGCGCTCTGCCATGTCCAGCAGCATCCGCGCCACTCGCCCCTGCACGTCGAGGAAGGCGAGGTCCTCGATCTGCTGATCGGCCCGGCGCAGTCGCGCGCTCATGACGGCGAGCAAGTTGAGTGCGATCTGCGGGTGCTCGCGGAGCTTGCCGAGGAAGTGATCGCGGCTGCCCACGAGCGCCGTGGTGTCGGCAGCGGCCGTGGCCGTGGCGGACCGCGGCTCGCCGTCGATGATGGCCATCTCGCCGAAGAAGTCGGCGGGCTTGAGGTAGGTGAGCGTGACCTCGCGCTCGGACTCATCGGAGCGGAGGCTGATCTTCACCTTGCCGCTCTTGATGAGGAAGAAGTGGGCGCTCGTGTCGCGGGCATGCAGGATGACATCGCCCCCATGGAAGAAGCGCTCCTCCAGACCTTCGACGAGCGCCTCCTTGTCCTCGGCCGCTAGATCGGCCAGGAAGGCCACTTGCTCCAAGAAGTTCTCCTCCGTCATGCGTCCCACTCCCTGTTGCCAGGTGGGCACTCAGACGCCGAGACGCCTCCGCGTCCGCATTATAGGGTATGGCCCCACTACCGTCAACGCGAAGGGACGGCGGCTTGACAGCCAGGCGATCATTGTATAGCATGGCCGCGAGGGCATATTCGCCGCCACCATGTTTGACAATCCGGAGAGGCAGGAGGCTCGCCGGTGGAGAAGGTCTCGGAGGGCGATCTGGCGTACCGTCACGGCGACAGCGGCCCGAAGTACCTGTTTCGCGGGCCACATATGGAGTGGGGCGTGATGCGGCTCAAGCCCGGGGAGAGCATGGGGCAGCACGGGCATCGGGAGACCGAGGAGTTCTTCCACGTCGTCGAGGGCGACTGCGTGATGGTGGTGGACGGCGAGAAGCAGGCGGCGGCGGCCGGGGACGCGTTCCGCATAGTGCCGGGGGAGATGCACGATATCGAGAACAGCTCCAATGCGCCCGTGAAGCTCGTCTTCATGAAGGCTCCATACAATCCAGAGGACAAGATTGGGTAGCCTCCAGTAGATCGCAACAGCAGCAGTATGCGACCGCGTAGGTGCGTCGCAGGCACCATCGAGATTGACGGCAGGAAGACAGCCACAGAAACAGCACCGCGACGTGGCAGAAGGGGGAGCGCGGCGGTGGGCGCATGGTGGACGTACGTCATCGTTGCCTGGCTTGGTGCCGTGGTGGGATGGATCCTGTGTTCGGTGATGACGGCGGCGCACCGCAGTGACATTGCCACGGGGGATGAGCCGCCCGGGCAACTGCGGGTGTCGGCGACCCGCACGTGCGAACAGGAGTCCACGTCGAGGGTGAGCTAACGACTGCAGTCTCCCTCTTCGGCGGCTAACGACCGGCCGCTATCCACTAGCCGGTGCCTTCGACCAGCCTCTTGGCCCGCCGACTTGCCTCCCGGATGATCTGCCCTTCGTCCAGCGCCGTCAGCTCCCGATCACGCATCAGCACGTCGCCGTGCACGATGGTCGTCACCACATCGCTTGCCCGCGCAGCATAGACGATGTGCGATACCACGTTGTGCCGCGGCGTGAGATGGGCCTGGTCGAGATCAACCAGGATGACGTCCGCCCTCTTCCCCACCTCGATGCTCCCCACCTCATGGAAGATGCCCAGCGCCCGCGCGCTCTCCCGGGTCGCCATCGCCAGCGCCTCGTAGGCGGAGATCACCGTCGGGTCGCCCGAGGCGACCTTGTGCAGCAGCGCCGCGAGGCGCGCTTCCTCGAGCATGTCCAGGTTGTTGTTGGACGCGGCGCCGTCAGTGCCGATCCCCACGATCACTCCGCGACGCAGCATCTCGGGCACGGGCGCGATGCCCGAGGCCAGCTTCATGTTGCTCCCCGGGTTGTGTGCTACGCCGACGCGGTGCTCCGCCAGCACGTCGATGTCTGAGTCCGTCGGATGCACGCAGTGCGGGGCGAGCACGTGCACGTCGAACAGCCCCAGATCCCGGAAGCGCTCCACCGGGGTCTTCCCGTGTTCCCGCAGGCTGCCCTCGACCTCCGCCTCCGTCTCCGAGATGTGGATGTGGATGCCCGCCTCGAGCTCCTGCGCCGCCGCCAGCACGCGCTTGAGCATCGCGTCGGGGCACGTATACGGCGCGTGCGGGCCGAACATGGGCACGACGCGCTCGTGCGCGTCCTCGCGGCACTGCCGCACGAAGTCGATGGCCTGCGCCAGGTGCTCCTCCGCCCGCGGATGCACGCCGATGAGCACGCCGGATGGACACGCCCTGATCCTGCTCTCGATCACCGCCCGCAGCGTCTCATCGAAGGCCCAGTACATGTCGTTGAAGCACGTGGTCCCCGACCGGATCATCTCCACGATCCCCAGCATCGCGCCCCAGTACACGTCACCCTCCTGGAGCCGCTCCTCCGTGGGCCAGATCATCTGCTCCAGCCACTCCTGCACCCGCATATCGTCGGCGAACCCCCGCATGAGCGTCATCGCCAGGTGGGTGTGCGCGTTCACAAACCCCGGCAGCGCCACGCACCCGCCGCCATCTATCGTCATCTCGGCCCGCCCGGCGCCGCCACTCTCGCCGACGTACACTATCTCGCTGCCCTCGATGCCGATGTCGCCGACCTCGATGATCGTCTCGTCGGCATCGAACGTCAGGACCGTCGCATTCTTGATGGCAATGCCGGCCAAGCTCATTTCACCTCGAACTGGAGGATGCCGCGTCTAGTCCCTGAGAGCCGCGAGGCCCTCCGCATACGGCGCCCGCGCGACCCCCTTATCCGTGATGATCGCCGCCACGAGCCGCGCCGGCGTCACATCGAAGGCCGCGTTGTAGATCTCCACCCCATCGGCCGCCGCGCTCTCGTCGGTCTGCATCCCCAGGTGCGTGACCTCCCGGGCGCTGCGCTGCTCGATGGGTATGTCCGCCCCGCCCTTGAGCGAATAGTCCACCGTGGAGACCGGC
>JASFTE010000275.1:0-6613 GCA_050114035.1 Armatimonadota bacterium
CATATCGGGTGAGATACGCCACTACCTCCGCGACCGCAAGTCGCTCATCCGTGAGCCAGGGTGGTTGCACGAGCTCAGCCAGAAAGTGGCACGGGCCAGCGATCGGCTGACCCAGGATATGGATCAGCCCCCCAGCGTCTCTGCTATCGCCCAGGAGACGAATCTCAGCGAGGACGCGGTGCTGGAGGTCATGCGCACCCGCAGCGTCTTTCGGCCCGCATCCCTCGATGGCGAGTCCGACGGGCCCGACCCCGAAGGCTCCATCGCCCTCGATCGGCGCAAGGTGCTCGCCGAGAAGCAGGCGCCGGAGCACATGGCGGTGGAGGACCGCATCGTCATTGACGAGGCCGTGCGCAAGCTCAAGGGCCTGGAGCGCCGTGTCATTTACTACCTGTTCTATAAGGAATTCAACCAGACCGAGATCGCCCGCAAGCTCGGCATCTCCTGCAACTACGTATCACATCTCGTCCGGACGTCTCTGAGACGCTTGCGCCAGATGCTGACCTCCGAGGAGCTGCGGGAGGCCCACCTGCGACTCAAGTCCGCCGGCGCGAGAGCGCTGTTGGCCGAGGGCGCCGAGGGCGGGAGTCGCTTCGACGATGCGACGGGCCTTCTGAGCACCCGCGCCTTCCGCGAACGACTCGAGCAAGAGGTGCTCCGGGGCGCTCGGTACGCTCATCCGGTCGCCCTGGCAATCCTGGTGCTCGACGGCTTCCATCGCTTCAACGAAGTGCACGGCTTCGCCGCCAGCGACGGGCTGCTCGCCGCTGTCGCGAAGCTGGCACAGAAGAATGTCCGCAAGGTTGACGTGCTCGCCCGGTACGGCGACGCTGGCTTCGCCATCCTCCTCCCGCACACCGAGGCCCGAGGGGGCCATGTGGTAGCCAAGCGCCTTCTGGAGGAGATTCCGGCCATCGACCTCGCCGGCCTCACACGGAAGCCGGTCGAGGTCACAGCGTGTGCCGGCGTGGCCGAGTATCCACACCACGGCAGTTCGCAGGAAGAGCTGCTGGAAGCTGCCGTCCAGGCCCTTGCCGACGCCAGGAACGAGGGCCCGAACACGCTTCGCGGAGCGGAGAAGTCGTAGCCTCCCTATCACGCCCCGTCACGGACCGCCTGTTCCCCGAGCACAAGGAGAATGGCGCCTGGGCGCCTCGCCCCGGCGGCACCTGAAGCCAGCCCCATCGCTCCCGGCCGGTGTACGACAACGTCGCAAGTACCCCGGGGGGAACGCTCGGCTCCCCTCGGGCGCTACAAGGAGCAGCCCTGCTCGCGACGAATTGCACTCCTGTGAGGGATGGGTTGGACGTTGCTCAGGAACGTGTTCGATTGGCTCCGCACGAGGATCAGGCGCACCATGGACCGACTGCACGCCGGGCGCTTCCTGTGCGACACGTGTCGGTACGACTACGGCGATGCGTGTCGCCGTCCTGAGCGACCGAACGCCATGGACTGCCCTGACTACAGGCCGCGGTAGAGGCGGCTCTCGCCGCAGAAGCCACGCCGGAGGGTCGGGCCGATGCTCATTGCTCCGTCAATGCTGTGTGCCGACTTCGGGTCGCTGCGAGAGGACGTGCGCCGGCTCGCCGCCGCGGGTGCTGATTGGCTCCACTTCGACCCAATGGACGGGCACTTCGTCCCGAATCTCACCCACGGGCCTCTCATCCTGAGAGCCCTCCGTGACGCAACCGACCTGCCGTTCGATGCCCATCTCATGGTGGATGACCCCGAGCAGTATGTCGCCGAGTTCGCTGAGGCCGGGGCCGATGTCATCACCGTGCATCTTGAGGCCACCTCCTCCCCGCATCGGCTCCTGCGACGCATCCGAGCACTGGGCAAGCGCGCCGCCGTTTCGCTCAACCCGGCGACCCCGGCGTCGGCCGCCGAGCACCTGCTCGGCGAGCTCGACATGATCCTCGTGATGTCCGTCGATCCCGGCTTCTCCGGACAAAAGCTCATCGCCCGGGTGCTTCCCAAGGTCCAGCAGCTCAAGCGTGCTGCCGCCCGGGAGGGCGCAGACCTGCTGGTGCAGGTGGACGGCGGCGTCAACGCGGACACTGTGGCACAGGTGGCCGCCGCTGGGGCCGACGTCATCGTCGCCGGCTCCGGCATCTTCGCGCACCCGGCCGGCTATGCGGCAGCCATCGCAGAGCTTCGGGAGCGCGCCGCCGCTGGCGGGGCAGAGGCATAGCCCCGATGCAGCGTTTCTTGACTTTTGCCCGGCCGGAGGCTATCATATCGCCTCGTTCTGGGGGGCCGGCGGCTTCAGGCCGGTCAAGGCGCCTCCGGGGCCACCCAGTGAGCCGCAGGGAAAGGTGTGCCAAGCTGCAGCCGCGTGTGGTAAATAGAGTTGGCGCCGCCGCCGTGGGCCCTCACTGGGCTGCGGCGAGGTAGGGCGCCCACTCTGGCGTTGTCTGGCAGGTAGGTTTGCGTCGCCCCACGGGGTATGCAATCATTGGGGGCGCAGAGCGCGCTGTCGGGCGCTCGGGCCACGTACGTCGCCGCTCTGTCGCCACAGCCCTGACCTGCCGGGGCAATGCAGGAGGATTCACGGTGGGCAGTACGAAGACGAAGAAGCCGGTACGTAGGCAAGCCAGCACGCGACGTAGGGCGACCGGCACAAAGACGAAGGCCGGGGCCGCCAGGAGCCGGCGCGGGAAGCCCAGGCTGCGGCTGAAGATGTTCCGCGACCTTCTGGTACAGGAGCGCGAACGGCTGCACGAGGAGCTCGAGGAGATGGCCGCGCGCACGGCGCGCCGCGGCAAGCTCGACTCCGCCGTCGAGGAGCAAGGCTTCGACGACAACCCCGGCGATGCAGCCACTGAGACGCTCGAGCGCGGCACGGACATGGCGTTGGAGCGCAACTTGCACGACATCCTGGAGCAAATAGAGCACTCGCTTGGCAAGATCGAGAGCCGCACGTACGGAATCTGCGACGTGTGTGGCGGTCCTATCGCTGCTTCGCGGCTCAAAGCACTTCCGTACGCTACGCTCTGCATCCAATGCCAGGGACGACTGGAACAATGAGGGTGGGCGCTGAGGAAGGAGCCCCCGCGGAGGTCGGCAAGCGGTCCCACGTCGTCTTCTATGCCACGGCCGTGCTCGTATTCGCCTTGGATCAACTCAGCAAGTGGGCAGTGCGCCAAAGCGTGCCCCCCGGCGCGTCGCGACCCGTACTTGGCCGATTCCTCAGCCTCACGCACCACCACAACACCGGCGCCGCCTTCGGTCTTGTCCCAAACTGGACGGTCCCGCTCATCATACTGGCCGTCGTGGTGGTGATTGTGCTCGTCGTGTATGGGCCGCGGGCTGCGCTGCAGAGCCGCATCCTCAGCGTCGGACTGGCCCTGCAGCTTGGCGGCGCCGCCGGCAACCTGCACGATCGCCTCTGCCTGGGGCACGTCACCGACTTCATCGACTTTCACTTCTGGCCTGTCTTCAACACCGCGGACGCCGCCATCACGTGCGGCGCCGGCATCATCGCGTATTCGCTCATCACGACCAGGAGCGACGGCCGCGGTGCGTCTGCCGACCCGTAGGCTGCGGACACGGGCCCGACGGGCCGCACCGTCGAGCCCCCCCGCGCGGCCATAGCTCCGGGGGCGCCTGCGCACGGGCGGGCAGCCATGTACTCCAAGCTCTTCTCCATCGGACCGGTCACCATCCACGCATACGGCGTGATGCTCACGGTGGGCTTCGTCGCCGGCATCCTGTGGATGCGGCGGGAGGGTCGGCACAAGGGCATCGGCACCGATGTGGTGCTTGACGTTGCGCTCTGGACGCTGCTGAGCAGTGTGCTGTGCGCCCGGGCCCTCTTCGTGGCGCTCAATTGGCCGGAGTTCGCCGGCTCGCCACGCGACATCGTGTGGCTGTCGCGCGGCGGCCTGTCGTTCCACGGCGGGGTGTTGGGCGCCATCGGCGCCGGGTCCATCTTCGCCGTCCGGCGCAAGATACCGTTCGGCACGCTGTCCGACATCGCCGCGCCGGCGATCCCGCTGGGGTATGCCCTCACCCGCATTGGCTGCTTCATGAACGGATGCTGTCAGGGTTTCCCCACCGACCTGCCGTGGCGTTACCCCCAGGCACCGACGACGGACGCCTACGGCGTGCTGATCCAGCCAAGTCATCCCACCCAGATCTATGACAGCCTCATGAGTCTGGCAGTCTTCGGCGTGATCCTCTTGCTCAAGCCGCACTTCCGTGCCAGAGGCCAGCTCTTCGCGGCGTACGTCGCCATCTACTCGCTGGAACGCTACATCATCGAGTTCTGGCGCGCCGGATACAGCGCCGTGCCCTTTGCGCCGCTGGCGCCACTCACCCAGGCGCAGGTGGCAAGCGTCGCTATCGCCGTGATCGCAGCCGCGTTCCTGCTGGTGGACGAATGGGCCCGATTGAATCGCGCCGTGGAGCCGCCGGTGGACGAGCCACCGGACGTGGAGGCCGAAGAGCCGGAGGCGCCCAGCAAGCCGAAGAAGGTGCATCGTTAGCCTGCCTCGCGAGGCAGTGGAGCGGGCATGAGCGCCAGTTCGGAGCCGGACGAGCCGCGTCGGTACCAGGTGACCGAGGCCGATACAGGCGCTCGGCTGGATGTGTTCGTGGCAACGCGGGCCCAGGACATATCACGGGCCGCCGCCCAGCGGCTCATCCGAGACGAGAACGTCCTACTCAACGGCAAGCGTGCCAAGCCGAGCACCTCGGTCGCAGCCGGCGACACCGTCCAGGTCACCGTACCATCGCCCGAGCCAGCGACTGTCCGCCCGCAGCCGATCCCCCTGAGTGTCGCGTACGAGGATGACGATCTCATCGTCATCGACAAACCCAGCGGCATGGTCGTGCATCCGGCGCCGGGCAACTGGGACCGCACGCTGGTGAATGCCCTGCTGCACCACTGCACTGGGCTCGCCAGGGGCGGCGGCCCCACGAGGCGCGGGGTCGTGCACCGTCTGGACAAGGACACGTCGGGGCTGCTCGTGGTGGCCAAGACGGACCTGGCGCACCGCGGTCTGACGGCTCAGATCCAGGAGCGGACCGCTGAGCGGGTCTACTGGGCCATCGTCTGGGGCAGCGACCTCCCGGACGGCGGGCGCATCGATGCCGCCATCGGCCGCCATCCGGTGCACCGCAAGAAGATGGCGGTCCTCTCAGGGACGGGCAGACGGGCGGCCACGCGCTACCGGACGCTGGAGCGCTTCGGCCGAACACGGATGTCCCTCGTCGAGGTGCGCCTCCTGACGGGCCGCACGCACCAGATCCGGGTCCACTTCGCCCACATCGGCCACCCGGTCGTGGGCGACCCGACATACGGCCGACAGCGTCGCCTGCGCCGCAGCGCGCCCCAGGCCGTCGTCGAGGCACTCTCGGCCCTCGACGGCCAGGCCCTCCACGCCAGGGCACTGGCCTTCGACCACCCGGGCACCGGCGAGCGTCTGAGGCTGACAGCAGACCCGCCCGACGACTTCGCCGCGCTCCTTGCGGCACTGCGCGAGCACGGGATGCCGCGGCAGTCAGAGCCCGAGTGAGCCCTCCTGGAACACCTCGTTCCGGGAGTTCCCCCTTGCCGGTTGCCGGCGACATATTGACACGTCGCGCCTGGCGTGTTACGATTCCTTGCTTCGTGCTACCCGATCGCTGTGCCTGGAGGTGGACGACCATGCCGCGGAGAGGGTTCACGCTCATCGAGCTGCTCGTCGTTATCGCGATCATCGCCATCCTGGCCGCCATCCTCTTCCCGGTGTTCGCACGCGCCCGCGAGAAGGCCAGGGGATCGGCGTGCATCAGCAACATGCGCCAGATGGGCCTGGCCTTCGGAATGTACGCCGACGACTTCGACGAGATGTATCCACCCGCCCCGAAGTGGAAGTCCCGGCTCCTCCCGTACATCCGCAACAGGGACCTGTTCAAGTGCCCCAGTCGACGACGACTCCCGTGGTTCTACGGGCACGGCTATAACATCGGGTACGACGGCGTGGCCCCTCCTGCAGTGGGCTTTCCCGAGAGGTACGTGAGCGAGATCCTGGATCCCAGCTTCAAGATCGTCGCGGTGGAGTGGGACCGCTGTCTGTCCGGCCCACCATGTGGCCCGCCAGGCCTGTTCTACGGGAATGCTCTCTCCTATTGGGCTGTGTGTCGCATCCATAACGATGGCTCCAACGCCCTGTTCGCCGACGGACACGTGAAGTACATGAAGCCGGAGCAGTACCACAGCAACACGAAGCATGCCGATGAGAGCGGCAATCCTCTGCCCAGCGATGCCTCCGCTGTGCCCGAGGACGTCTGGCGGAGGTACTGGGACACCAGCTCGGCAGTCTACTGACAGGCGCACAAACACAAGCAACGGGATGTGACACAACGATGGTGCGCACGCGCTGTCTTCTGCTCGTATCCGGCTGCGTCGTCTGGCTCCTCGCCGCGGCGCCCAGGCTCGCCGGCCATCCTCTGGCCTGGCATGGCAAGGCGGTCCCTACGGCCAAACCTCAGCGGCTGTCGCCGGAGCAGGAACTGGAGCGGCTCCGGCAGTTCCACGGGCACGTTGGCCCCTATGCCGTTCTCGGCTACCGCATCGGCCGCCACGCGGTGCAGGAGCTGGAGCACCAGAAGTACTTCGGTATCCGCG
>JASFTE010000276.1:0-6606 GCA_050114035.1 Armatimonadota bacterium
GACGGCCATCGAGATCGCGGCGCCTGGCATCTCCGTGGACCTCAATGGCCACACGGTCACCTACCACAACGAGACCATCCCCAAGGAGACCTTCGACGATGAGTGGATGAGCTACGTCCACAAGGGCGCCGTCGGCATCCGGAACCACGAGCATTCAGGCTTCACATTGCTGAACGGGATCATCGGAGAGGGCCCGGGACAGAACACCGGCAACACCGAGTCCACCGGCTTCATTCCCGTCTACATCCGGAACGCTGGCAAGATCCTGATCGCTGGTGTCACGGTCGACTACCATTCGCCACAGAACACCGGCATGCGCGTGCGGTATGGCGAGGACGACGTCGAGTTTCACCATAACATCTTCCTCGATCGCGGCTGCCGCATGCACAATCGCCACGGCGCCGGCGTGCGCGCCCTCAGCTTCCTCGGCGAGCACGGCAGCGACTACCGCGTCCACCACAACCTCGTCAAGCGCACCCGCCACGTTGGCCTGCTCGGCGCGCACGAGCTCAACCACAACGAGGTCCACGTCGATAGCTGGGCGGTGAACTCCTTCGCTCTCGCCGTATGGCGCGTCGGCGGGCAGGCCCACCACAACCGCGTCTTCGGTACAGGCGTCAACGTCCAGGGCTTCGGCTGGGGCGAGCGCGACACCCGCATCCACCACAACCTCATCCACCTGCAGGGCATCGACACCGGCGACAACCGGGCCAAAGAGGGCTGGGGCGATCAGGACTCCATGAATGGCCTGCGCGTCACCAACTACGGCAAGGGCGGACAGCAGCGCGACGATCTGCTCTACCACGACAACCTCATCGTAATCAACTGCCGCGGCGGCTCCCAGGCCCGCGGAACGGAGTTCTTCAGCGACGAGACCATCACGGGCCTGCTCTGCCGTGACTCCGTCATCAAGGTGGAAGCGCAGGATGAGCACACCGACCAGGTCGCCTGCATCGTCACCCACGGGCACCCCGACAAGGCCGACACCGCCCTCCCGGTGACCTACCAGGACATGACGCTCGTGTCGAACCTCTGCCATGTCCGCATGGGCGACTACTACGGCAAGGGCTCGAACCACCACTTCGTCCGCTGCAAGCTCGTCCGCACCGGCGACGACAGCCGCTACCACACCTTCATCGTCGATGGCGCCTACTGGAGCAAGCGCCACGTCCTCCTTGACTGCGAGTTCGGCCCGGGCACGGCCTTTGACAACGTGTTCTGGAAGAGGACCTCCTGGAAGAGCTTCTACAGCCCCCGGTGGACACTGACGTTGAGGACCACGCCGGGCGCTCAAGTGACTATCCGGGACAGTGCCGGTGGGCTGGCGTTCGAGGGCACGGCGGACGCCGCCGGGTCCGTGTCCGTCCCCCTCACGCAGTGCGTCATCCACATGCCCGAGAAGGCGAAGACCCCGTGCCTCGAGCATGCCAAAGATATGAAGACGCCGCACACCATCACGGTGTCGCACAATGGCAGGGAGAAGACCGCGAGCGTTGAGATGACGGGGGAGCGAGAGCTGTCCCTGATCCCCTGAGCCGCGAAGACCCTCGCGGCGCAGCCTCCCGTGTGGAAGGACGTGCGCGCGCGGACGGCGAAGATGGCGGCGACCCGGAATCCAGCAAGGGAGACAGTGCTATGACTACACGCAGAATGGTGTTCGTGTGCACGGCGTTGGTCGTGCTTGGGCTGGCTGGCGCCGCCGCATTGCATGGTCAGCCGCCGAGGGCCGACAAGGACGGCTGGACCCCGTTGTTCAACGGCAAGGACCTCACCGGGTGGCACATCCGGAATCCGAAGGCCAAGAACAGTTGGACCGTAGTTGATGGCCTGCTGACAAACGCTGGGCACGGCATCGACCTGGTCACGGACGAGAAGTTCATGGACATGGAGCTGCACGTCGAGTTCAAGATCCCCAAGGGAAGCAACAGCGGGGTGTATCTCCAGGGACGGTATGAGATCCAGGTGCTCGATTCCTACGGAAAGCCTCCGAGGAGCAATGGGTGCGGCGGGATCTACAACCAGATCACGCCCAGCATCAACGCGTGTAAGCCGGCTGGCGAGTGGGAGAGCTTCGACGTGAAGTTCTGGTCGGCCAAGGTCGGCCCCGACGGCGCCAAGACACAGAACGCGCGCATAACGGTGATCCACAACGGGAAGCTCATCATCGACAACGCCGAGATCCAGAAGCCAACCGGCGGCCAACTGGACACCAACGAGGGAACGCCCGGCGCGGTCATGGTGCAGGGGAACCACGGTGCCATCGAGTGCCGGAACATCAAGTGGCGTCCGCTAAAGGCGGAAGGCACGTAGAGCGCGTCGGTGTGCGCCATGGAGGGCGCTGGTCGCTGGTACTGGTGCGGGCCGGGCGCTGCTGAGTCCACCCGGCCCGCCGTTGCGTCCTTGTCCGGGGTGTCGCCCATGGGCACCATGGCGGCCAGGTAGAGGCCGGGGGGCTCCACCCACCACTGAGTTCCTCTTGACAGGCCCCCTCTCAGATGTCCGGGCCAGACCAGCCCCTCTGCCGTCCGCTTTCGGCCCGGTGCGGCCGGCATCTTCACTGTCCCGTTCCCTCGGGCGCGTCCGCCGGTGGCTGCCGGGTTCCCTGCGCATCGAGGAAGTGCGCGACCCCGCGCTCCAGCGCCCGCTGCCGCTCGGCTGTGCGCTCTCTCGGAATCTCCCGGTAGATGTCAGATATGTCCGAGCCCATCCCCGTCCGCAGAGCGCGACAGAAGTCCGTGACCGTCAGGCGGTCGCCCTGTCCGAGGCCCAATCTCTCGCACCACCGCCTATCGATGAGCAGGTTCCACGCCATCTTCGACGACGGCGCCTCAGGGCGGTAGCTCGTGTCGATCGTGTCGTCGCACTCGTCACCGACATGATGGCGGCACGGTTCGCAGATGTCGTCTATGCCCAACTCCATTTCGAGCACGGCGTCCGGGTGGTCCTTGACCGCCGCGGCCACCGTGTGGACGGCGTGCCCATACGCGTGTCGCTCGAAGCGCGTCTGACCGTTGCCGATGGCGGTGACTATGTCGATGAAGTGGTGCGGCTTGATGCGGATGACATCGGGCATTCTCGTCCGCCTCCAGTCTGCAGCGCCGTAGCACGGGCGACAGCCACGGCCTGAGGTCCGGCCCCACGGAGCCGCTCGCCCCCTCTCTCTGTGGCTGTTCGTGGGCCGTACGCCCCGCGCCTTCTGCCGCGTTCCAGGTGCATTCAGGCTGGACGCGGTGCCACGCCCGGGAGAGGAGCGGTCGCGGGCAACCGGGAAGGGAGCCGGGAGCGACGGCGCTGCCGACCAACCAGGAGGCGCATCACACACATGCCCAACCGGCGCCACATTGACGAACGCGCGGGGCTGCACCGGTTCGATTTCGACCCATCGGCTCCCCGGCCCCACATCTTCTTCATCACCGTGGACATGATCCCTCCGGAGAGCTACGCGCCCGAGGGCCCAATGCGCGAGCGCCTGCGCACGCCCAACATCGACCGGCTCCTCCGCGATGGGGCGACGTTCACCAACGCCTTCAGCGTGTCGCCGCTGTGCGGGCCCTCTCGCGCGGCCTACCTCACCGGGCGGTATCCCTACATCCTCGTGAACGAGGAGCGGGCGCACGAGGGCTTCGAGGTGGCCCTGCGAGAGAGTGATCCTATCTTCCCCGAGTACCTGCGCGCCACGGGCTACCGCACCAAACACGTGGGAAAGTGCCACGTCGGAGCGGCCAAGTTCATGCACGCCTTCGACGAAAACACGACCCCGTGGAATCGGTGGGCGCCGCCCATGACCGACGACGACGGGTACCTGCGGTACTTGCGTGAGCTGGGGGTACAGCCTCCGGTCTGGCCGGACCCGCTGAGAGGCCTCCGACCGGACAGGCGAACGCCGGGGAACTCCTACGGTGGCTGGGTGACACAGCCCAACGGGGACGAGCTCCCGGAGGAGGCCACCTACAGCTCGTACCTCGCGTGGCGGGCCAGGCAGTCACTGGAGAGCGCCCTTGCGCAGGCGGCGGCGCCGGATGAGCGCATCTATCTGCAGCTCGACTTCTTTGCCCCACACCAGCCCTTCATGGTGCCGGGCTGCTACCAGGACCGAGCGGCGCAGTTGGCCGAGCACATCGAGCTCCCCGCGAGCTACTTCCGCGCCATCGAGGGCCACCTACCCGGGCTCCCGCGGGTATACGACTTCTATCGGCGAGTCTGGGGCCTGTACGATGTCGAGACGACCCGATCGTACATGCTCCTCAACTTCCTGCAAATCGAGGCCCTCGACGCGGCCATCGGCAGCTTCCTCGAGGCGCTCGACGAGCACGGGCTGTACGACGAGTCGCTCGTCATCTTCGCGGGCGACCATGGTGAGATGAACTGCGAGCTGGCCCTCGTGGACAAGGGCGTCTATGGTCACCCGAAGGTGGCGCGGGTCCCGCTGTCCCTCAAGCTCCCCAGGGGCGGAGCGCCCGCCGGTGCCAGGTCCGTCACTGCGCCGGTCTCTCTCCTGGACATCGCCCCGACGGTCCTGGAGCTCGCCGGCGTGGGGCCCGACGAACGCCTGGATGGCGAAACGCTGACGCCCTTCGTTGAGGGCGCGAAGGCCAGGCGCGAAACGCCACTGCTGTACGAATGCGGGTGGCACGTCTGTCCCAACCCGGCAGTGGCCACGTTCGCGCGGCTCGCCGACGGGCGGCTCCTCATGTACACGTACAATCTCACGTCGCAGTTGGATGAGCTCTACGACCTCGGCGATGCCTCCCACCGGAACCTGGCGCAAGATCCCGAGCACGCCGCTGTGAAGACGAAGATGATTCAGCGGCTCGCCGCGATCCTGGAGCCCGACCCGCGCTGGCGCTGCTACTGGCACACCTTCAGGCTCGACAAGTTCGACGTGTTGGGTGTTCCGGATGGGGACCTGCAGATGTTACGGCCGGAGTAGACCCTACAGGGCCTGCACCAGCAGCGCCCAGTCGCTGCCGTCGGGCTTCTCGAACATAGTCTGGTCACCGCCGGCGACGCGGAACGGCGGCCTGTACTGCCCGGACCGCGGATCATAGAAGCGGCAGCCGAAGGACGTGGTCGGAGCCCCGGAGAGGTCGAGCACGAGATCCCGGCCAGACGTAGAGTACACCGCGTATTCCATTCCCGGACACGCAAGGCAGTATGCCGCCCCGGACAGGACGAGTTCGTTCTGCGGCGCCATCTGATCCAGCCGCGTGATGCCCTCGTTGAAGAAGCGCGCCGCGTGCCCGATCCAGTCGCGGCGCTCCATGCCCTTGTCGCCGCCGGCGACGTGCGGGTCGTAGCCCATGATGCCCGTGGTGACTGTCTCCTGGCCCGCGTCGTTGTGGAAGAAGTAGTGCCCCCCGCCGATGAGGAACGTCCACATGGCGGTGCGCACGCCATCGCCCTGATATGGTCCGCCCTCGAGGTGCAGATACGGGCGCGCCGGGTTCCTGTGGAATCCCCTCACGGCGTCCGCGTTCTTGTCCTCGCGGCTGAACGTCCCGCTGAACACGAAGTCCACATCCGCGCGCCGCCTGTCCCAATCGGCCCACACTGCCCCGCGCCGCCTGAAGAACCCGGCGAAGTGGTCGCCGCAGTTGCCCTCCGAGTAGCTGTGCTCGTCCATGAAGGCGAAGAAGACATTGCCGTACTCCGCCGTGTCACCGATCAGCTTCTCGGCGAAGCGCTCCCACACCCACTGCGTCTTCCGCGGCGCCGGCCAGGCCTCGGACCACGTTTCGGCCAGCACCTCAATGCCGGGGGTGGCTATCTGCTGGCACACCGTCGTAATGCGCTCGGCGGTGCTGAGGAAGCCGCCGTTCACGGCGTTCAGCGGATGGTAGGACCAGTCTGGCCGGTCGGGATGGTTGTGCTTCGGCCAGCCGAAGAAGACCGTGATGCCGACCACCATGCCCTTGGATCGAGCGTACGCGCACAGGTCGCGGAGGCGCGGCCAGTAGTGCTTCGCCGGATCCGCGCCCTCGTCGAACTCCGTCAGGTCCCATTGCGGGAGTTGATCCGCGGCGAGTGCCGCGCCGGCCCCGCGCCGGGGCCATGGCGTGGCCCCCGGGTACACGTAGCCATAGCGCGCTTCGATGACGCTGCCGTCCTGCTTCTGCCTCGGCGGTACCAGGGACCAGATGTGGACGGCGGGGATCCCCCGTGCCTGGCAGTCATCAATCCACTGGCGGTAGTCGATGTTGAGGTTCTGCAGCACGCACTGGGTGCCGCTGTCGCCCACCAGCGCGATGGCCTTGCCATTGTACTGCACGTAGTGGCCGCCAGGGCTCCCCGCGAGCTCGGCGCACCCCATCGTACACAGGCATCCCAGCATTATCGCGGCTGCCGCCAGGCGCATGGGTCACCAGCTCGGTTCGGCCGGCCCATCAGCTTCGGCTTCCGGCCCCGGTCCTCAGCCTACGTCCGGTTCGCTCGACCCGTGCCCGAGCCCTGCTTGTCCGAGGAAGGGGCACCAGGGAGGAACGGCGAAGAGCCCACCTCACGTGTTGCGAAGAGGAGCCTGCATGCCGTGCCGGGCCACAATGAGTTCGGCACGGCGTTCGCGATACGGAGGATGAGTTCGGTGACGGATCACGACATACGCATAGT
>JASFTE010000277.1:0-6591 GCA_050114035.1 Armatimonadota bacterium
ATGTGGTGGAGATGGGCAACAATCGGGTGACGAAGTTCTCGCCGAGCGGGGAGCCGATCCTGACCTTCGGCTCGCACGGCAACATGGCCGGGCAGTTCGATCGGCCCGCCGGGCTGGTGCGCGACAGCTACAACAACCTGTACGTGGCGGACCCGGGCAACGAACGCGTGCAGCAGTTCGACGCGCGAGGGCGCTTCTTTGGCATGTTCGGCGCCGCGATGTCGAGTCTGACCGCCCCGTGCGGCGTCGGCGTGGACAAGGCAGGGAATCTGTACGTCACAGATGAACGGCAGGAGTGCATTGTAGTATTCCACCCGTCCGGAGGACAGATCGGGGTGATCGGTGGGCCGGGTACGCCGGTGGGACGGCTCGAAGGACCGCGAGGGGTGGCAGTCACACAGGATGGGCTCATCGTGGCATCGGAGCACGATGCCGACAGGCTCCAAGTTCTCGTTGCTGCGGGGCAGCCCGTGTGTGCGTACGGGGAAGACCGAACGCCCACGGCAGGCCTCAATGGGCCGTCGGGGGTGGCGCTGGATCCGAACACGGGGGACATCTACGTGGCTGACACGATGCACCATCGCATCGTGAGGCTGCGGTGCGAGTAGAGCGCTTGCGCTCTCGCGGCGACCCGGCCCTGTGAGCGGGCAGGCCCATCGCTGAATGGAGTGACAGGACGTGGCAACAGCTTGTCCCCATCGATACATCGAACGGGGGCGGACCTTCTGCCGCATTGCCATCCTGGAGCGGAAGTATTGCACGAACGAGGTCGAGCCACCGGCGTGCGAGCAGTGCGCCGTGCCGGGCCTCCTGGATGAGCATCCCTGCGCGAACATCGACCTGGGAGTGGAGATCGACGAGTACGGCGGCCACAAATCCGTAGAGCGCTGGTACGCGAGCTGTCGAGTGACGGTGGAACGTATCGAGCGCATCGACAAGTGCACGGCGGAGGAGTGCCCCCACTGGAAGGACCTGGCCAATGCAGGGGTGAGGGGAGAATGACGGCTGAAGAGCTGAGAGGGCTTCTCGAGCGGGTGCGGACGGGAGAGCTGGGCACCGGCGAGGCCATGCGGCAACTGCAGATGCTGGACGTGGAAGATCTGGGCTTTGCCCATGTAGATCACCATCGGCGGCTGCGGAAGGGTTTCCCCGAGGTGATCCTCTGCGAGGGCAAGACGCCGGAGCAGGTGCGCGAGATAGCGCGGTCGCTGCGGCGGCGAGGCGGAGCCGTGGCCGCGACGCGGGCGAGCCGGGGGATGTTCGAGGCAGTTCGGGAGGTGGCCCCGGAGGCGCAGTACCACGAGGCTGCCGGCGTGGTGGCATTCGGGGACCCGCCACCGAGTCCGGACGACAGCGTTGGCCCGGTGCTGATCGCCACGGGGGGCACGGCAGACATTCCGGTGGCGGAAGAGGCCGCGGTGACCGCGGAGCTGATGGGCGCGCGAGTGGAGCGGCTGTGGGACGTCGGGGTGGCCGGGATTCACCGGGTGCTCGAGCATCGTGATGTGCTGCTGGCGGCGGAAGTGGTAGTGGTTGTCGCCGGCATGGAAGGGGCGCTGGCGAGTGTGCTCGGCGGGTTGGTGGACAAGCCGGTGGTCGCGGTGCCGGCGAGCACTGGGTATGGCGCGAGCTTCGGAGGGGTGGCAGCGCTGCTTGGCATGCTGAACTCGTGTGCCTCCGGCGTGGTGGTCGTGAACATAGACAACGGCTTCGGCGCAGGCTTCTTCGCCGGCATGCTGGTGCGGCAGATTGCTCGGGCGAGGAAGCAGGGATGATGGGCGTCGTGGAGTGACGTCCGTGGCGGCAGTCGGCTGGGCGGTGCGGATGTGGACGGTGTCCTCGCAGCTTCCCCGCCGGTCGCGCATTGCTGAGTCCCCGGCCGCTGGTCTCCGCGAGGATTTCCTGCAGCCTTTTGGGCTTCGGAGTTGTCCAAGAAAGGACAGGACGCTGTGACCTGCAGGTGGGCCCCATCTGCGGGATGGCTGGTTGCGTCGCCCCGCAGACGGGACATGGCAGTCGCGGGCGGCGGATGAGTGCCCGAATGAGATACTTGGTAGCCAGTGTGGCAGTGGCAATCGGATACGCGACACTGCTGTGCGCAGAGCTGGCGGACCGGGAAGTCCTGCAAGACGTAGTGGCGTCGAGCAACGGGTTGATTGAGCAGGCAAACGTCCTCCGGCGGCAGGCGGCGGCCGGCGAGATATCGGCTGACGACGCCCGGGCGGGAGTGGCACAGCTCCTGCCGGCCTTCGACGCCATCGACCAACAGGCGCTGCGCATCTGCCGGGAGACGATGGACGAGGAGGCGTTGGCGGAGGCGGCAGATCTGTTGGTGCACGGCCCCGTGCTGCAGTCCCTCTATGCGCTGACCGGCGAGGACAAGCGGTTCGGCGGAGGGATCGGCTACGCCCTCCTGTACGAGCGCGTCCTGCAGCTCGCGGAGGACGATTTCCGTACGGAGAACTCGTTGAATGACCCGGAGGTGATTCGGGGACACTTCAGCGATGTGCGCGCCGTTGCCGTGCCGTGGCTCGACGCGGAGGCCTTGGCGGCACTGAGGGAGATGGGCCCGGCCCGGGCCGCATTGGACGGCGATCAGACGGTCCAGGAGCGACTGTCGAGCCTCGCGGCATTTGCGTCCCGGGCGAGGGAGGTGCTCACGGAATACGAACGCACAGAGAACCCGGGGCTGCTGGCGGGGTATCTGCAGACGAGATTGGAGCTGGCGCAGGCCTACGCGAAGCTGCTGGCACAGGCGACCGGCAAGTTGGGGTGGGCCGCTGTGGGAGAGAAGTTCGGCGACCTGGCCGCCGGAGCGCTGAACGAGCCCGAGGCCATGCTGGCGGTGTTCAGCGATCCGGAAGGTCCCCCGGAGGAGACAGAGGAGGAGGAGCTGCTTCAGCGCCTGTTCCTGAATTGGTGGGATATCTTCGGCGACGTCTTCAACAAGCCTAAGCCGTGGATGTGGCGCCCGGACATGCGGGAGGGGCGCAACGTCGAGATCGCCCTCGACGATGGGCGACTCTACATCAGGGGGCGCAGCAATCCGGGGCCGCGGTGGCATCGGAGCGGCCGCGTGACGCGGCGGTGGAGCGGCCGCAGCTTCGTCTTCACCGTCGACATCGGGGGAGCAGGGACAGGCTACTACCGGCACATGCAGGTCGAGGGCGACAATGGCTCGCTGGTGAACCTGGCCTTCGGCGGGGAGCGGGCAGACAGCATCTTCGAGATCCACCGAGGCGATCAGCCACCCATCTCGTACGGGCGCCCGGCTGGCGACCTGCCGAGCAAGCGACGGCATCAGGGAAGGATCGAGTATCGCGAGGACAAGACGCAGATCTGGGCATACATCGACGATGTTCTCATCGGGCATGGGAGTGTGGATCTGGGACAGCGCAAGAGCTTTGCCATCTACGTGAGCTCAGGCGATGAGGTGGAGTACGACGCGTGGTTTGACAACTTCGACGTGCGACCCCCGTAGACTATCGCGAGTGCCGGTAATCCAGGGAGGTGTGCCGACCAAGCGGCGGCAGCGCGCGTATTCCCGAACGACGAATGCGGAATGGAGTGGATGGGGCAGATGCGGAAGGAGCACGTCAACTCCGGGGCTCTGCGGGACGCTTGCGGCACTCGATGGCGTAGTTGATTCCCTGTCTGAGCTCCACACGGCTGATACGGCCGCCGAGGAATTCGGATTGGAGTAGCTTGTTCAGTTCCTCGAACACGGCCGTGCCCTCAGCGCACCACGTTTCGATCTGATTGAGCAGGACGGCGCGACGCTTCTCGGGGATGGCTGCCACTTGGCCGCGCACGACCTCCAGGACGCTGTCCACGCAGTCAGTCGTCACGTGCTTCCCGTCGGCTTGTCCGAGGTAGCTGAACTCGTCGTCGCTGTTCTCGTAGATAATGTTGATCTGCGCAGTGGACCCGCCCGGCGTCTCGTACACGATGGCCACGTTCGTCGTGGTGCGGCCGTCCTTCTCCCAGTTGGAGTACTCCTGGCGGAGATTGCCATAGCCGATGCGGCGCTCCTCGGGATACCTGTACTCATCTATCAGCTCATCGAGGTGCTGTTGGAGTCTCTCGAATCTGTTGGCATTCGATTCCTCAGCCACGCACAAAGCCTCCGGACCACGGGGCGTGCCCTCAAGAATTGTACCACATACGTTATGGCGAATCAAGACAGGCCCGGTGGGGCGCTGGAGCGGCTCGACGCCGCTGGCGCACGAGGGGCGCGGCTCAGTTCGACTGATTCCAGGCCCCCTTGAGGGTGCCAGTTGCCGCGGTGAAGGCATTGAGGGCGGGGCGTGTGACACGTTCTGGACCCCGTTCCACTGCTATCGCGGGGGCCGCCGCTTGGTGTGGCGGCGGAACTTCTCCGGCGGGGTCCAGCGCGCCATCACGGCGCCCACGAAGTAGGCCTCGTCCACTTCCATGGGCGGATGAACGGGATTGCTGCTGACGAGAAGGAGACGGTCGCCGCGTCGGTAGATGCGCTTGACGGCTGCCTCACCTTCAGGCAGACGCACGACGCCGATCTCGCCCTCGGTGCAGGGAACGTCGCGGCAGACGAGGATGAGGTCTCCGTCCGTGAGGCTTCCCCCGTCATCCGTCTGCTCGTGCATGCTGTCCCCGCGCACCCGGAGCCAGAAGGAGTTCTGCGCCGCATCATCGGGGACCCACCGCACCATGTCGGGATCGATGTGGCGTACCTCAGCCGGCGGCCCATCAGCGAGAGTCGGCCTCCCGGCCGGCACCTCACCGTAGACGCGGATGGGCTCGAAGCGTCTGACCTGCGTGCCGTCGAGCGCCTCAATGTCCGGCTCTGCTCCCCGCTCGGCAAGCTGGAGGATCGCCTCCATGGTCACGCCGAGCTGCTCAGCGATGCGGGAGAACACGTCGGGCGGCGGATTGCTGCGTCCCGCCTCGATCTTCGACAGCCGCTGCTTACTGACATTCACTCGCCGGGCGAGTTCCGCCTGGAACATGCCGCGCCTCTCGCGGAGCGCCCTGATGGCTTTCCCTACGGCCATTCGTGTGTCCATGCCAGGCATTCTACCACATCCGTGGGGCATAGTGCAACCTTCGACCGCCCTTTTGCCGTGACCTCGCAAGGGCAAGAGTCATGTGTTCGGCCTTGGTTTACTCCGAAAGAGACGCCGCCGTGCCAGCGGCGTGCCCACCCCAAAACCGTGGGATGGATTACATTATTCCCAATACTCTTAGACAGATACCACTTTGTGGTTTACTAATATAGTCCTATACGGTATAATAGCTGCTGAACTGCCGCGTTAGCCGACTATAACCCGTAATAGGTTGACATATGGTTGCAGATCCTCTATTATCACAGCGTCTTCGGTGTATTCGTTGACGATCGCTTGCTTTCTTGATGTGACAGAATGTGATCAGGAGATTGACGTTTTCTGAAATGGGTTGGATGTCGCCCGATGGTGAGCGGCCGTTGGGCGCGGATGGCGCCGAATGCGTGTGCAGGACGCGCGCGCAGCGGAGCCGGCCAAGCCACGTCGGCACAAGGTGGGGAGCACCACGATTCCGGGAGGGAGCGTCAAATGGATCGCGCAACGGATCAGCGACGAGCAGGCGTACGGGAGCGAGCGGGAGCCGACGACCTGGGGATCAGGGAGGCGGACGATGGGCGGCGGAATGGTCGAACCAGCGGGACAGGAGGAACTGAGCGGGAACAGGCGAGGGCAGGGATGTGGGCCGAGCACAGGAAGGAGAAGCGGGCTGCGCAGCTCACCGATGAGGCGAAGGAGGTCGAGAGTGACCGGCTGCTGTCGCATAAGGGATATGGTGCGCATGACATAAACAGCCCGCGCACCGTGTCGCGGCGTCGGGCGCGGGAGGTCACCATGTCCCAACTGCGCGCCCCCGAATACTCCGGCACGCGGCACCTGCTGCGCACGATGGCCGAGAGCATGCGCCTCGTGGACGCCGAAGAGCATACCGGAGTGGCGGAGTGGTCCCTCCGGCGGGACGTGGTGCACGCGATCCGGGCCGAGACGGCTCTGAAGCCGCTCGAAAGGGAGGCGCTGTTGGACCGGGTCCGGGGCGAGTCGCTGCGGGACTCGGCCCAGCGCCTGGGCGTCTCCCATGACAAGGTGCGCAGGCGACTGGCCGCGGCGCTGCGGAAGTACTACGCCGGGCGGTTGCCGAGGCTGGAGACGGCGTCCGCGGCGGCAGCGTGCTTCTTTGAGGACGCGTCACGCCAGCCGTACCGGGAGCCCAGCTGCTGTGGCCAGAGCCCCTTGTGTGTGGACGATGCCGACGACAAGCCGTGTGCGTGGTACGAGCATGAGAGGCCGGAGGGCACGAATGAGGATGATGTGCGCCCAGGGGATCTCAGCTACTGCCCGCTGGCCGACCTGCCGGGGTGGCTGTGGAGCAGGCGCTGACGCCGGGCGGGCCGAATCTGCCCGAGCGATCCCGCCCAGGCGGAAGCGCTACAGGACGAGCTGAAAACAACTTGTGACAGAAGTGCCCTGAGTTGACTGGGCCAAACGGGCGACTCAGAACACAAGTTACGGCGCACGGTCGTGCCCGACATCCACGGAGAGCCCGTATTCGTGC
>JASFTE010000278.1:0-6577 GCA_050114035.1 Armatimonadota bacterium
GGTTCGTGTGGGTGCTGGACTGGGCCACGGCCACAACGGGCCGTGTACCGTACTTCTACTGGCTCCTGCCCGCGGCATCAGCGGCGGCTTCGCGGCAGTGTTTGGGACACCTCTTGCCGGGGCGCTCTTCGGTATCGAGGTGCTGTACCTGGGTCGCCTGGAGTACCAGGTGCTCTTCCCCTGTCTGGTGGCCGGCATGGTGGGCCACCTTGCGTGCGGGGAGGTCCATCCGGTGAGCCCCGCTACCGTCGGGACGGCCGACCTGTCACACGGGGGCCTTGTCGCGCTGGGCTTGGGCGGTGGCCTCCTCTTCGGGCTGATCGCAGTAGTCCTCATGGAGCTGCAGCACCTGGTGCACCACCTGGCCCAGCGCCTCAGGAACTGGCCTCTGCTATTGGGCGCCGTCGGCGGGGTGTTCGTTGCCGCGCTCCTGTCTGTGGCTGGCTCGCAGTACGGCGGCCTGGGCATCGAGACCATTGACCGGGCGCTCATGGCAGAGCATATCTTCGCGCTGGCCTTTCTGATCAAGATCCTCGCCACGCTCGTGACCCTGGAGACCGGCGGCAGTGGCGGCATCATCACGCCGATGTTCTTCATCGGGGCGACTGCCGGCAACGTCACGGGTCGTCTTCTCGGTGTATCCCCGTCTCTCATGGCGGCACTGGGGATGGTCGCGATACTGTCGGCCGGAGCCAACACGCCTATCGCTGCCTCCGTGATGGCCCTGGAGACGCTCGGCGTCGCCTTTGGCACCTATGCTGCCCTCGCCTGTGGCGCAGCTTTTCTGATCGCCGGCCACCGCAGCCTCTATCCCAGCCAGGTGCTCGGACTGGCGAAGACACCCTCCTTGGACTTGCCCGAAGACACGGAGCTGGGGAAGGTGGAGGTGGTGCGCATCCGCCTCCGTCCCCATACGCTCCTGAGCTTCTTCGTACACCTCTTTCGCCGGAAGGGAGCCGAGGATGCCTCGTCGCGACAAGTCGAAGACAAGGAGTAGCCAGGCGCAGACCCGGCACGGTCGAAGCTCTCCCCCTTCGGCCTTGCCTGTCCGGCATTAGCCCTCTCGCAGGAAACCCTCGCCGGGCGCCGAACTGGCGACCAGTACCTTGCGTGCGTGGCGCAGCGCACCGTCAGTAGGACATCACCATGCACCGTCGGCTCGTATATACAATCACGCGCCAACGCTGGCTGGTCATCGCCCTCCTCATCGGCGCCGTTCTGTTGCTCGTGCACCCGCCCCACGGGCTCACGGTACAAGGCTGGCGCGTGCTCGTCATCGTCATCGTCGCGGTCCTCCTGTGGGTCACTGAAGCCATTCCCCTCCCCGCCGTCGCCTTCGTGATCGCCTTTGCACAGGTAGCGCTCGCGGGCAAAGACCCGAACCACGTTGCCATGTCGTTCTGGAGCGATTCCGTGTTCTTCATCATGGGCTCGCTCATGCTCGCGGTGGCGATGGTGAAGCAGCGACTGGATCGTCGCATCGCTTTCGCTCTCACCAGAATAAGCGGCCCGCAGACGAAATGGATTGCCTTGGCCTTTCTGGCGATGTCGGCTATCATCGCGTCCTTCATTGGGGAGCACACGGTCGCGGGACTCATGCTGCCCGTTGTGCTCGTTCTGGTGAACTCCAGCGGCGAGGACGAGCCCGGCCGGCGACAACTGGCGAAGATGCTTCTGTTCTGCGTCGCCTACGGCTGCATCATCGGCGGGCTCGGCACGCCATCGGGCGGCGCGCGCAATATCATCGTCATGGGGTACTGGCACGACTGGTTCGATACCGACGTGGGCTACGCCACGTGGATGAAGTTCACGTACCCCATCGTGCTGCTGCAGATCCCCGCCGCCTTTGCGGTGGTCTGGTTCGGCTTGCGGCCACAGCGCCGAGAGCTGTCCGCGGCCGTGGCGGCTCTGCGCCGGCAGGTGGCCGAAGAGGGACGCATGGGCCCGCGTGAATGGGCCGTGGTGGCCATCTTCGCGGCCACGCTGGCTGCCTGGATCACCCTGAGCGACCGGATAGGACTGGGCATAATCTCTCTGCTCGCGGCGACGGTCTACCTCGTATTTGGCCTGGTGGACTGGGCTGACTACAATACGGGAGTGAACTGGGGAGTAGTGCTGGTCTACGGGGCAGCCATCTCTCTCGGCCAGGCCATGAAGACGACGCCCGAGGTGGTCCCTGGCGGCCCGCAATATCTGGCCCCGGCCGAGTGGGCCGCGAAGGGAACGCTCACGCAGCTCGCAGGCATCGGCGTGACGGCGCCATTTGCTATTCTCGCCATGTTCGCCGTCGTGACGCTGCTGTTCACCAACATCATGAGCGCCGGAGCAACAGTGGCCGTCCTGGCGCCCATTCTGCTGGCGATGGCACAGCGAGCGGGCCTGAATCCCGTGATCGCTGGACTCGTGACCGCGCTCTCGTCCGCGTATGCCTACCTGACAGTCTTCGGGACCCCGGCGTCCACGATCGTGTATGGCACCGGCCATTTGCGCACCACCGACTTCTTGCGTCTCGGATGGCGTATGGCCATCGTGTCAACCGCCATCGTACTCTTGATAGCGGCACTGTATTGGCCACACCTGTCGATCCCGGGCCCACCGGGATAGAGGGTGTAGTATTGGCGGAGGGCCGGAGGAAGACACCAATGACCAAACCGCGTCCACGAGCCCACGTCCTCATCTGCGTTGGCGGTGAGGAGTTCTCGGAGGACACCATCCGCTTCGGCGCCCGCACGGCCGAGGCCCTCGAGGCAGACGTCTCCGTACTGTATGTGGGCCTGGAAACAGCCCGTTCGCTCTCGCCGGAAGTGACTCTGGCGCGCGACAAGCTCAGCGAGTGGGAGATCGATCACCCCGGCGTTCGCGTGCTGCGCTACGCCCGCGACGTCATCGCCGACGAGGGCCTCGCCGCCCGAGACCGGAACGGCGAGGTCGTCAAGCGACACTCGCTGCGACCCGGCATCGGCGGAGCCTACGAGCTGCATCTCGTCGGCAGCTACGGCGAGGAGGTCCGGCTGCGACTGCGCGAGGGCAGTATCATTGAGCAGATCGTGTCCGAGCTCGACTCCCACCACTACAGCGTCGTAGTGCTTGGCGCGCCACAGCGTCGTCGCCTCCTGCACGAGATCGTGCAGTTCGCCAACGCGTCGGTGCTCATCGCGAAGAACGCGCAGCGTGAGTACTACGACCTGCTCCTGCCGGTCGATGACAGCGAGGCCGCGCGCCGCGCGCGGCACATGGCCAGCCTCGTCGCCCACGCGCTGCACCTGCGCGTCCTCGTGCTCAGCATCGCGGAGTCGGCTGCCCAGCTCGACGAGGCACAGGCGCTCGCCGAACGCGAAGCCGGGATCGTCGCCCGCCGGGGCATCGAGGCCCAGGCGCGCAGCGCCGTCGGCGACGTGGTGGAGGAGATCTCCAAGGCCGCCGGCGACGACCACATAATCGTCCTCGGCGCCAGCCGCCGGCGCCACGTGTGGCAGTATCTGTTCGGCAGCACACCGATCACCGTTGTGCAGCGCGCCGAAAGCCCCGTGCTCGTCGTCAAGGAGATCGAGGAGTTCCCCGTGTAGGCGCCGCGCCGTCCGCATGGTCCGGTGCATGCTCCGGACCACTCCAGGTTGAGCCGGGCGAGCCGCGGCTCCCCGTCCGGGGCGGCGTTGCAGGCGAGGCGGCGCGAGAGATGTAACTGAAAGGTAACAACTGAACATAATGCATGGCCCTTATATGCACTTTGTACACCTACACAAGCCTCACTAGCTACACAATGGGGCTCTGCGGGGCTGTGCGGGGCGATCTGAGAGTGTAGGATGTGAGGGATGTGTAGGTTGCTGAGTTCATCTGCACGCAGATAGGAATGTATTTGTGTCTCTATCTAATACATTAAACGCCTAATAGGTACACACAGTTCCACGCGGCAAACTGAATTGTGGTCTACATTACGGTTGGCTACTGGGAGGGGTGGCGCTGCGGTGCATGGGGCCCGGGGGCGTCTGATGCTGGCGGGCCGGGCTGGGGTCATCGCAGGATGAACTCTCCGCGCACCATGTTCCAGGAATCGTTCTCCTTGCGGCCGGTGAAGATGAGGGAGAACTGCCTGCCGTCGGCGCTGAGCCACTTGCTGGCGAAGTTCCAGTAGAACGTGTTCACTGGGACGTGGCCCTCGCCCCAGGCGTCGTAGTAGGCTACAGTTGTCCATGGCCCCCACGGCTCGGGGGCGTCGTGGATGCCGAGCTTGCCGCGGTGCGTCTCGGTGTGCTCGGTGCAGAGGAGGTAGCGGCGCAGCCCCGGATTGTGGCTGACGCTCAGGTTCCAGCCGACGCCGTTGGGGTCCTCGTAGACGGGGCGGCGCTCGGACAGCTCGCGCGTCCAGGTCGGAGCGCCTGCCGCGTCCGTGCCCAAGAAGAACTCGTATGCGGCGCGGTCCATGATCTTGGCGGTCGGCACGCGGGCCAGATCGACCGTGCCCGGCTTCTGCGCCACGAGCCACGAGACTTTGTCCGGGTAGTTGTCCGGCCCTTCCTCGGACCGGTAGCGGATCAGGTAGTGGTAGACGTACGCATCGCGCGCGCCAGCGTAGTCCTGCCCGAACTGGCAGATGGTGGGCAGCATGACCCGGTCCTCCTTGGTGAAAGCCCAGTCGGCCAGGTTCCAGCTCGCCCCGTGGTCGCGCGAGACGGCGAGCCGCACCTCCCTGAAGGGGTCGCTGCGGGGCGTGAACAGCCCGACCCACATGTACAGGACGCCCTCGATGCAGACGATGCCGTAGCTCTTGCCCTTGAAGGTCGCCGGGTTCTCCGGCTCGTGCCCGCCCCAGACGTTGTGGCCCCTGTGCGTGGCCCAGGGCCCCTCGATGCGGGCGACGCCGAGGCTGACGCGGCCGAGGCTGTTGGTGCCGTCGAATCCGCCGCCGTCGCCCCAGGGGGCGTATTGATGACCGTCATCGGCCCAGGTGGTGGGCCAGTTGTCGCTGCCGGGCGCGGCACGCCGATGCGTCTCCCAGAGGAAGCGGACGCCCTTGATGACGGGGCTGGGCGCGTACGGCGGTCCGCCCGCGGCCGCAGCGGGCAGCAGAAGCGAGAGCAGGGCGACAAGCAGGGCGCCCGACGGGCAGGAATGCTCCACGATGGTAACCCTCCGTGAGTGGGGCTCCAGCAGCGGCTCGAAGAGCCCTATCGTCATCCGCTGCAGCTCATCGCGGCTGCTGCTCGTCCGGCGTGCGGTGACCGTGGTTCTGATGCACGACCACATTCTGCCGTCCGGTCCCCTGAAGTAGGATACTCCGCTTCTCGCCGCAGAGGACGTTGTTCTCGATGACGATGCCGCTGGTGGCTTCGGTGACGTCCACCCGAATCGCGGCGATCTGATCGGCGGTCGTGTCGATCATGTTGTTCGCGATCAGGCAGTCGCCGGGTGACGTATTGCTCGGGTCAACGGGGGACTCGTTGATGGTGATGTTGGCGTTCCAGATAGCGTGCGGCGCCTTCCCGTTGGGCTTGCGTCCGTTGCGGATGAGGAGGTTGCCGGTGACGACGCACGCGACGGAATCCGGCATCCACAGCCCCTCCCGTCCGCTGTTCTCGACCGTGTTGCCCCGCAGCGTGCAGTAGCGCGAGCCGCGTTCGATGGTCACGCCGCGGGAGCCGTTGTCGCGGATGATGTTGTTGGCCGCCAGGACCTGCTCGCAGGTCTCAACGAAGTACCCGCCCATCTTGGCGCGGTACACCTTGTTGTCCACAAACTGGCCGGCCCGGCAGCGGTAGAAGTGCGTCCCGTCCGAGCGGGAGTCCTGAAGCCGACAGCCCCGGACAAGGAAGTCGCGCACGAAGTACATCGCACAGAGCCCCTGATCCTCCCGAACGCTTCCCTTCTCGGGGCCACGCGGCTCGCCCCTGGGGGCCTGGTAGTCGCCGTACTTGTTGCAGCAGTTGTCAATGATCGTGTCGATGATCCAGATGTCGTGGGCCGGCTGATCATCGCTTACTCCAAAGACCCCGACGCCGTTGCTCGAGAGGTCGTGTATGTACATGCCGCGGATGCCGATGCGAGAGGACGGTCCCGTGATGTGGATGCCGCGGATGTTCACGCCATCGGGCCAGGCGTCGTTGCGCCCAGCGATCTCGCCACCGACGAACTGCACGTCCGTCACGTCGTCGCACAGGAAGGCCTGGCCGTCACGCGTGCGGTTCTCGTCGAAGCGGAAGACCGCGCCGTGCAGGAACAGCGTGGAGTGGGACGGGACTGTGAGACCCGACTCGTCTTCCAGGAGGTAGACCATCCGGGGAAACACGACAGGCCGCCCGGACTTCGCCCCCTCGTTGATGGCAGCCTGAAGACCGGCCCGGTAGCTGAGCGAGCCATCAGCCACAAAGCCGTCTGGCAGGAAGTCGGTGGCAGAGAGCGTATCAGTGGAACGACGGGCCCCAGCGGGGCCGTCGTCTCCCGATGCGGCAGTAGCGAGGCAGACGGCGACCAAGGCCAGCAGAGGAGGGGTCACCAGTGCAATGCTGTGACAGGAAGGGCCCATGGGCGTCAGTCCCCCCGCTGGTCGTCGAGCGCCCGGATGAAGTCCTTCCAGCCCTCC
>JASFTE010000279.1:0-6575 GCA_050114035.1 Armatimonadota bacterium
CCGGAGGATGAGCTGCGCATCGCCGAGGAGGGCGACGTCGGGGTGCCAGTTCTTGGCGAAGTTGCCGCTGTCGGCGTCGGCGTGGATGAAGCGCCGCTCAGGCGGCATGGGCGCCCAGTGGCCGACGGCGAACTCCTCGATCTGGGAGCCGATCCAGAGCCAGCAGTCGCTGGCGTCGAGCACCGTCTGGGACACGATGGTGCGGTTGACGCCGACGCCGCCGGCGGAGAGGGGATGGCTCTCGGGGATGGAGGTCTTGCCGTGGTTGGTGTGGAGGACGGGGATGGTGAGCAGCTCGGCCAGCTCGCGCAGCTGGTCCCATGCGCGGGCCTGATGGATGCCGCGGCCGGCGACGAGGACGGGGCGTTCCGCGTCGATCAACATCCCGGTGGCTCGGTCCACATCCTCCTCGTCGGCCTGCGTCCGGGGTCGCGGGGCGGGGCGATACGGCTCGACGTCGATCTCGGCGGCGGGCACATCTATGGGCACGTCGAGGAACGCGGGTCCGGGCGGGAGGGCGAAGGCGTGCTTGAACGCCTGCTGCACGGCCCAGGGGATCTTATCGGCCCGGTCGATCCGGTAGGCCCACTTGGTGCAGCCGACCATGTTCTCGATCTGCCGGAACTCCTGCAGCGCGCCCTTGCCGTAGGTGGCGATGGGGGCCGCGGCGGCGATGCAGACCATGGGGATGCGACTGCTGTAGGACTCGTGCACGCCGACGATGGTCTGGGACCAGCCGGGGCCGGCCGTGCCGTGGCACACGGCGGCGTGGCCTGAGATCTGGGCGTAGCCGAGGGCGGCGAAGGCCCCGGCGGTCTCGTGGCGCATGAGGACGGCGTCGATGCCGTCTGTCTGGCCCATTTTGTCGTAGAGGATGCGGACGCTGTGCCCGCCGGGCAGCCCGAACACGTAGCGGACGCCCTCGGCGCGCAGCGCCTCGGCGAATGCTCTGTCTCCGGTCGTCTGAGCCACTGGTGTCGGCCTCCTGCAGTGTGTCGAATTCTCTGTCGTGAGCTTTCGGCGTTGATGGTGTGGTCCCCTGCGGAGTGGGGGAGAGGGCAGGGAAAGCAGCGGCGCGCCGAGCTCGACGGCCCATGCGCGCCGTGTGTTCGCCACATTGGCTGTGCTGCGCCCGCTATTCGCCCTCGCCTGGTGCCGGCTCGGAGGCCGGAGGCGGCGTCGGCGGAGGCACCGGCTCACCGGCTATGCGCTTCGTGAACGCCTCGAAGAGGTCGATGGGGACCGGGAAGATGGTCGTCGAGTTGCGCTCGGTGGCCACTTCGCGGAGCGTCTGTAGGAAGCGGAGCTGTATGGCCGGCGGGTACGGCATGATCATCGCGGCCGCCTCGGCGAGGCGCTGCGCTGCCTGGTACTCGCCCTCGGCGTTGATGACCTTGGCGCGCCGCTCGCGCTCGGCCTCGGCCTGCCGGGCGATGGCCCGCTGCATGCCCTCGGGGAGCTCCACGTCCTTGACCTCGACGGCGGTGACCTTGACGCCCCACACGTTGGTCTCGTCGTCGATGATCTGCTGCAGTTGCGCATTGATGGCGTCGCGCTCGGAGAGCAACTGATCCAGGTCGTGCTGGCCGAGGATGCTGCGGAGCGTTGTCTGGGCCTTCTGGTGTGTCGCCAGGCCGTAGTGCTCCGCCTGCACCACCGCGTCGGACGAGTCCTGCACGCGGAAGTAGCACACGGCGTTCACGCGCACGGTCACATTGTCCCGGGTGATGATCTCCTGAGACGGCACGTCGAGCGTGACGATGCGCAGATCCACCCTCACCATCCGGTCGATCACAGGGATGATGAAGAACAGCCCCGGCCCCTTGGCGCCCTGAAGGCGCCCAAGTCGGAAGATCACGCCCCGCTCGTACTCCTGGACGATCTTGATCGCGTTCGCCAGGATGAGTATGAGGAAGAAACCGACGAAAGCGCCCGCCCACTGTGCTGGTGTCATTGCACACCCTCCTCCTAACCTATTCGGGAACCGGGCCGGGCCCGGCACACGATCTGACTTTGAGGCGCAGGCCATCGACGCCGACGACCTCGACCTTCGCGCCGGCCGGGATCACGCCCTCCACGGACTCCGCCGTCCAGAGCGTGCTGTCGGCGAACACCTGGCCCTGGTCGCGGATGTCACTCCGGGCCACGCCAACCATGCCAACGAGAGCCTCCCGGCCGGTGACAACCGGACGCTGGTGTCCCCTCACGGCGAAGTAGACGCAGAAGAGGAAGAAGCCCGTCACGCAGACGACCGTCACGATGATTACCGGAAGCGGGACGCTTAGAGCCAGGAACGCCGGCACGCTCGGCACGTCGAAGAGCATGAAGGATCCCAGCGCGAGGGAGGCGACTCCCCCGATGGTGAGGAGGCCGTGGCTCGGCACCTTGATCTCGAGGATGAGGAAGAGCGCCCCGAGGACGATGAGGGCTATGCCGGCGTAGTTCACCTGGAGGACGGAGAGGCCGTACAGGGCGAGGATCATGCAGATGCCGCTCAGGATGCCGCCTCCGCCCAGGCCCGGTGCGTTGATCTCCAGGACGATGCCCAGCAGTGCGAGCATCATGAGTATGTAGGCCACCTCAGGAACGGCCAGCACGGCGAAGACCTTCTCCCGCGCCGTCATCGAGATGATGCGCGTGGCGGCGCCCTTTGTGTGGAGGATCTTCTCGCCGGCGGGGGTCTTGACCGTCCGCCCATCCATGAGGGTGAGCAGCTCGTCAATGCTGCCGGCCACGAGGTCCACGACGCGCTTCTGTGCCGCGTCCTGCGCGGATATGGCGGCGCTCTCGCGGACCGCGCTCTCGGCCCACTCGGCGTTGCGGTCGCGCTCCCTGGCGATGCCCTTGATGAAGGCGACGGCGTCGTTGGTCGCCTTGTCCGACATGGTCTTGAGCTGCTCGGGAGTCTGCTCGCTCTGCCCCATGAAGACGGGATGAGCGGCGCCAAGGTTGGTCGCCGGGGCCATGGCGGCCACGTGCGCCGCCATGACGATGAACGTACCGGCGGACGCGGCGTGCCCCCCGGATGGCCACACGTAGGCAGCGACGGGCACCCGGGTGGACATCATGGTCTCGACGATTCGGCGGGTCGTGGGCAGGAGTCCGCCGGGTGTGTTGAGGCGCAGGACCACGCACTCGGCGTCGCTCTTCTCGGCAAGGCCAATGCCCCTGAGGACGTAGTCGGCCGCCGCGGGGTTGATAGTGCCCTTGTACGTCAGGACGTACACTTCCCCGGCTGCCTCAGCGTAGCTTGCCGACGTAAGGACACACGCCACGGCCACCAGAGACGCACACGCGATGCCGGTCGAGAGTGCCCTCATCTCGTCACCTTCCTGCCTGGCCCCGGGACGCGTCCGTCCTATTCTCGGCCATCAGGCTCGCGCCCTTCACAGCTCAATTATCTTGCCGTCCGCGTCGGCTGACTCGATGACCGCGCACAGCACCCGGGTCATGGCGAGACCATCGTCGCCCGTGATGAGCGGCTCGGTGTCGTCGAGCACGCTCTCCACGAAATGGCATATCGCGTCATACACGAACCCCTGCGGCTTGCCCAGCACGTTGGCGAACAGCGGCGTCTGGTAGCTGGCGTCGTCGCGCGTTGCCATCACGTGCACCGGGAGCAGTGGGTCGATATTAGCATACCCCTTGGTGCACACGAGCTGGAACTTGGAGTCAACAGTCCAGGGCATGGATTCGGGCATGACCCAGCAGTTCTCGAAGTTCCCGACGGCGCCGCTCTCGAACTCCACGGTCGCCTGGTAGAAGTCGGGCGTGTCGATGCCCATGCCCTTCAATACCTTCGACCGGCATACCGCGCGCACCTGCGTCACCTCGCAGCCCACGAACCAGCGGGCGATGTCGAGGCGGTGGCACATGAGCCAGTGGGGCAGTCTGGTGTTGGCAGACCACGAGAGCATCTTCGTCGGGACGCGGAGCGTGTTGTTGAGGCGGGCGTAGATGTAGAGCGGCTCGCCGAGCTCGCCGGCGTCCAGGGCTTCCTTCGTGAGCGAGAAGCCCGGCATCCAGCGATTGCTCCAGTTGACCATGAGCTTCGTGCCGGCCCGCTTCCACGCGGCCACGATGGCCTCGGCGTCCTCCACGGTGGTCGCCATGGGCTTCTCGACGATCACGTGCTTGCCGGCCGCGAGGGCGGCCTCGCAGGCCTCGCGGTGCAGATGGTCCGGGAGCACGACGGCCGCCGCGTCCACGTCTGCCTCGGCGAGCATCGCGCGGTAGTCAGTGAAGGCTGCAGCAACGTTGTACTGCTCGGCCTGCTCCTGCAGCAGTTGCTCATTGACGTCGCAGACGGCCGCAACCTCGGCCTGCGGACACGCGCTGAAGCAGTCCAAGTGCTTGCCGCCGTGCAGTCCGACGCCGATGACGCCGATCTTCAACTTCTCTGATGCCACTGATGGTCACTCCTGCCTTTGGATGGGATCATGGGATGCCGCCACGTGGGCAATCGTATCCGCGTGGGGCTCTACGAAAGTACGAACTGCGCGAAATCCTCATAGTACGGCACGTACTCGGCTCCTTGGTAGGGGAGTCGCTCGCTGTCGTGCGGGATTGCGTATGGAGTCGGCGCATCGGCGCGTAGGAGGCGCCGGTTGTACACCTGCCTGCCGTCGGAGGCGATGTAGAGCCGGGTGAGGTGGGGGTCGCCGCTGCCCACGCTCTCCACCTCGATGCAGCGCCAGGGCTTCTCGTCGATCAGCACGTCCACGACGCCGCGCACCCGCCGGTGTCCGAACTCCAGTCCGACCTCGAGGTGCCGCGGGAAGGTCGCGGTGGCCTCGTCAACGCGCGTCAGCGCTCCGGGCCGGCGCCGTATGCGGAGCAGCCAGGCAACCTCGTGCTCCCGGAGCGCGACGTAGAACGTGCTCTGGGAGATGACGCTGCCATCGAGGTCAGTGGTCGTGCGCTGGATCTCGAAGCAGTCCTCGTCGCGGACGCGCGCGGGGGCGGTGACGGCCAGTTCGGTGGTGCTGACCTGCGGCCGCGGCAGATGGTGGTATGATGCGAAGCCTCCCCGTTCGCTCTCGCCGAGGCTGATGAAGTAGTAGGGGAGCCCGCCAAACTGGACGTGGACGCTTATCGCTCCGACGGGCCGCACCCGTACTTCCGGCTTCTGAGTTGGCGCCCAGCTCATTGGCGTGCTCCTTTGCCCCGACGCACGGACACACGTCCGGCACACATTGGTGACCTTCGGCTCGTGGTAGTGGAAATCCTCTCGGCGAAGTGGCGCGGGATGGCGGGGGACGCAGCCAGCGAAAGAAAAAGTGCCCGCCTGCGCGGCGCTCCGCAGAGCGCACACCACGAGGCGGGCTCCCCTAGCTGGACTCATTAGTATGACAGGTCGGGTCCCACACTGGTTCCTCGTTGTGACGAGGGTCACACCGTGCCGCGGCGGGACGATCAGCTACCTGCCGGACCTCGCTCCCGAGAGCAGGCGGAGCGAGTTGAGGATCACGGCCAGCGAGCTGATCTGGTGCACGACGGCCGAGGCCCAGCGTCGTGGGGATCTTGCCCACATCGTCGCCCATGAGCGCCATGTCGGCGGCGTCGATGGCCAGATCGACCCCGCCGGGGCCCATGGCGATGCCGAGGTCCGCAGTGGCGAGCGGGGGGGCATCGTTGACACCATCCCCGACCATGGCGACTCTGTGGGGATGACCGGAGAGCGTTTCGGTCTCCGCGATCGTGTTTTCGGGCAGCATCTCGGCCCGCACCTCGCGAATCCCCACCTGGTCGGCCACGCGGCGGGCGACGGGCGATGCATCGCCCGTGAGCAGCACGATGTGTTTGGTGCCCATCTCGTCCAGGGCGCCGATCATGTCGCCCGACTGATCTCGCAGGGCATTGGCCACGAACCCGATGCCGGCGAGCCGGCCGTTGACGCCGACAAAGGCCGCGGCGTTCCCGTTGGCGCGCTGCTGCTGCGGCATGTCCGTCAGCTCGGCGCCGACCTCGATCCGGGCGGCCGCTATGTGCCGGCCGCTGCCCACAGCAATCTCGTCGGCCCCGGCCCGGGCGGTGACGCCAAAGCCCCGGCTGGAGCTGAACTCGTCCGGGTCGGGCACGTCGCCGAGCTCCGCGGCGGCAGCGGCGACGATGGTTCTCGCCACGGGATGCTCGGAGCGCTTCTCGGCGACGCCGGCCAACCGCAGCACGTCCCGCTCGCTGAATCCGTTCTTGGACAGCACCTCGACGACGACCGGCTTGCCGCTGGTCACGGTGCCCATCTTGTCCAGAGCCACGGCGTCGATGCGGCCCGCGGCCTCGAGGTGGGCGCCTCTGCGGATGAGTATGGCCTCCCGCGCCGCCCGCGCCACCTGCCCGGCAACTTCTTGCACTGCTGCTGTGTCTGAGGCTGTATCTGGTGCCACGATTGCTGCCCTCCGTTGCCCGACGCGGAAGCGTCGTATCGCTTAGCAGGGGAGGGTATCATTTCTCACCCATACCAACCATCTTGGCGCGCTCGGGCCTCGCGCGCCGTACGGGGGCCGTGCTTGACTCCCGCCGCGAAGCTGGTAGAATAGCCGCGATAAAGCGGTGAGAGGCGGCTGAACGGGGGA
>JASFTE010000280.1:0-6556 GCA_050114035.1 Armatimonadota bacterium
TGCGTCTATAAGGACGAGAAGCCCATCTACAAGGCCCTGCGCGAGTGGCAGACCGCCGGCAAGCTGGACGCGGTGCAGGAGAGGCTGCTCTTCGCTCCGCGGCGAGCGGAAGAGGAGCTGTACGATCTGGCACAGGACCCGTGGGAGCTGAGCAACGTGGCGGGCGACCCGGCCTACGGGGCGAGGCTCGCGGAGCTGCGCGGCCTCCTCGATGGCTGGATCCAGGAGACCGGGGACAGGGGGCAGCAGGTGGAGCCCATGGCGATGTACGACAGCGACATGAAGGTGTACAGCGACGGAATCCGCTCGAGAGTCGGCGACGAGCGCGCCGACAAGATCGACGCCAACGTGCGCCTCATGAAGCAATGGTGGGCCGAGGGCAAGTGATCCGCTCGCCCCACGCGGCGGCGTGCCAGAGCCCCTTGAGGTACTCAGGAGATCAGCATGCACGACCCGCACACGAGAGGAGAATGCAATGAGAAGCAGGATCATCATGCTGGCCGTACTCGCGGGAATCGCATTGGGCGCGAGCGCGCTTGGGGCCGCGGATGGCGAGTACGCTACGCTCGCCCAGGAGATACTCGATGCCACCGGCACGACGGGCGGGCTGGTAGTCCACCTGGGATGTGGCGATGGGAAGCTCACGGCGGCTCTCCACGCGGGCGACGGCTACCTGGTGCATGGACTGGACGCCGACGCGGAGAGCGTCGGGAGGGCCCGCGCTCACATCAGCTCCCTGCGGCTGTACGGCGAGGTGTCGGTGGACACCTTCGCTGGCCGCCGCCTGCCGTACGCCGACGACCTGGTGAGCCTGCTGGTCACGGAACGCCTCGGCCAGGTCCCCATGTCCGAGGTGACGCGCGTCCTGCGTCCGCACGGCGTGGCGTACGTCCGGCGCGCGGGCCAGTGGACGAAGACAGTCAAGCCCCGGCCGGCGGAGATTGATGAGTGGTCTCACTACCTGCACGATGCGGGCAACAACGCGGTGGCCCACGACACGCGGGTCGGCCCGCCGCGCTCGCTGCAGTGGATCGGCAGCCCCCGCTGGACGCGCCACCACGACCGCATGTCGAGCATCTCGGCCCTCGTCTCGGCCGGCGGCAGGCTGTTCTACATCCTCGATGAGGGCTCCACCGCCTCCATTCTGCTGCCGTCGAGGTGGACGCTCATCGCGCGCGACGCCTTCAGCGGCGTCGTGCTCTGGAAGAAGCCCATCCCGGAATGGCACACGCGCCTCTGGCCTCTGAAGAGCGGCCCCGCCCAGCTACCGCGGCGGCTCGTCGCCACGGCGGACGCCGTCTATGTGACGCTCGGGCTCGACGTGCCCCTCACGGCCCTGGACGCCGCCACCGGAGAGACGCTCCGCACCTACGACGGCACGCGGGGCGTCGAGGAGATCCTGTTCTCCGACGGCGTCCTGTTCCTGCTGGTCGATCCGTCGCCGGACCTGGACAAGTACAGGCGCCAGAGCGCGGTTCGCGATCCGTGGTGGACGGGCAAGACGGTGCGCGTGATGGCGATCGAGGCTGCCTCCGGCGCCGCTCTGTGGCAGTACGAGGCCAGCGTGGCCCCGTTGACGCTCGCGGCAGACGGCAAGCGCGTGCTCTTTCACGACGGCGTCCGGGTCGTCTGCCTGGATAGAGCGCAGGGCGACAAGTTGTGGGAATCCGACCCCGTCCCGGTGGTGCAGCGGGTCATGTCGTTCTTCGCGCCGACGCTCGTGGTGCGGGACGGCGTGGTGCTGTTCGCCGGGGGCGAGGAATCGGGTCTCGTGAAGTCCACGGGCGGCGCGACCAAGTCTGACACGCTTACCGCCATGGACGCCGACACCGGCGCCGTGCTGTGGACCGCGGAGCACCCGCCCTCTGGATACAGCTCTCCCGAGGACGTATTCGTCATCGACGGGACCGTGTGGTGCGGGGGCGTCTCCAACGGCAGCTTCCCGGGCGCTTTCACCGGGCTGGCCCTGCGCACCGGTGAGGTGAAGGGCTCCCACGCGGCCGCCGACGTGGAGACGTACTGGTTCCACCATCGCTGCCATCGCGGGAAGGCCACCGATCGCTACCTCATGATGTCGCGCACGGGGATCGAGTTCATCGACCCGCTCACCGGGCACTGGGACATCAACCACTGGGTCCGCGGGGGCTGTCTGTACGGCATCATGCCCGCCAACGGGCTCCTGTATGCCCCGCCCCATCCCTGCGCCTGCTACCCGGAGTCGAAGCTGTTCGGGTTCAGCGCCCTCGGCCCCGCCTCCGCCGTGGTGCAACTCCCCGAGGCCGGCGTGGACGATGGCCGCCTCGAGCGCGGCCCGGCCTACGGAGAGCCGGGCGAGCGCTCAACATCCGCGGTCCCGAATCCGAACGACTGGCCCACCTACCGCCACGACTCTGAGCGCAGCGGCGCCACCACCGAGACGGTCGCCGCGGAGCTGGCCGAGACGTGGCAGGCCGACATTGGCGGGAGGCTCAGCGCCGTGACGGTGGCGGAGGGCAAGGTCTTCGTCGCCGCCGTGGACGCGCATACGGTGTATGCCGTGGATGCGGCATCGGGGAACCGTGTGTGGAGCTACACGGCGGGCGGCCGCGTGGACTCACCCCCCACAATCCACAACGGAGCCGCGATCTTCGGCTGCGCCGATGGTTGGATCTACTCCGTGCGGGCAGGCGACGGCGAGCTCATCTGGCGGTTCCGCGCCGCCCCGGCGGAGTCGCGCATCACGGCCTTCGAGCAGCTCGAGTCGCGCTGGCCGGTACACGGCAGCGTACTCATCCAGGGCGGGGTCGCCCACGCCGTCGCCGGCAGGTCCCTGTTCCTCGACGGCGGGATGCGCCTGTGCCGGCTGGACGCCGCCACCGGGAGGCTCCTGTCCGAGACGGTACTGGACGAGCGCGATCCGGAAACGGGCGAGAACATCCAGGTGCACGTCAAGCGCCTCACCATGCCCGTTGCCCTGCCCGATGTGCTCTCCGGCGACGGCCGCCATGTCTACATGCGGTCCCAGGTGTTCGACATGCAGGGCAAGCGCCAGGACATCGCGCCGCACGCCGCCGCCCTGGGCGCGCACGCGGCGGTACAGGAGGGCGAGACGAGGCATCTCTTCTCCTCCAACGGCTTCCTGGACGGCACGTGGTTCCATCGCTCCTACTGGGTGTACGGGAGGAGCTTCGAGGGCGGCTGGAACAGCTACTACCTGGCCGGCAGGCGGGTCCCGGCGGGGAAGATCCTGGCGTTCGATAACGACAACGTCTACGGCTTCGGCCGGGAGCAGAGGTACTTCAGGTGGACCACGCCCATGGAGTTCCACCTCTTCGCCTCGCCTCGCGAGAGGCGCACTGAGCAGACCGAGGAGGACGAGGGCTCGATCATACGGGTGAGCAAGTCCAAGAGCCTCGACCCCACTGGCAGCCCCATCACTGTCATGGCATGGGTGCGGAGCGAAGGGCGCGACGGGGTGGTCGTCGCACGCGGAGGGGGCGTCCAGGGCTACTCGCTGTACATCCGCAGCGGGACCCCGCACTTCGCCGTCTGCTCCAACAGCAAGCGCGGCGACGTCTCGGCGAGTCGGAGAGTCGGCGGCGACTGGACGCACCTGGCGGGCGTTCTGACTGCCGAGCCGCAGCTCCGCATCTACGTGAACGGCGAGCTGGCCGGGACGGCCTCCGCCCCGGGGCTGGTGGCCAGAGATCCGGCGGACGAGATGCAGATAGGGGGAGATGAGGGGAGCGTCGTGGGTGGCCACGAGGGCGGGCTCCCGCTCAAGGGGATCATCGACGAGGTCCGCGTCTACCACGGGGAGCTTCCCGAGGAGAGCATCCGCCGCCTGGCGCAGGCAACCGGCGACGACCCGGAATCGCTGGTGCTGCACTTCAGCTTCGACAAGGGAAACGCCGCCGACGCTTCCGGCAACAAGAATCGTGGGACGGTCGTGGGGGCGACGCCCGCGGAGGGGCGAGTGGGCGGTGCGATGCGATTCTCCGGGCGTCTTCCTGGCGAGCAACCGGTCGCGGTGGCCTACGAGTGGTCGGGCAAAGTGCCCATCCTCGTGCGTGGCATGCTCGTGGCGGGAAAGACGCTCTTCATCGCCGGGCCCGATGACCTGCTGGATGAGCCGAGCGCACTGGGGAGGATGGACGAACCCGACGTCCAGGAGAAGCTCACCGGGCAGGACGCGGCACTGGCTGGGCAGTCGGGAGGGATTCTGCGCGCTGTCGCGGCCGCGGACGGGAGCACGCTGTTCGAACAGCGTCTTGACACGATCCCCGTCTGGGACGGGCTCGCCGCGGCCAGCGGACGCCTCTACCTGGCGGGCAGCGACGGAACGCTGCGCTGCTACAGCGGCACGTAGCGGCGGCTACGGGTACTTGACGCTCACCACGAGGTCCCGGCAGCCCTGCCCGGTGACGCGCGCCCGGACTTCGCGCCAGTACGCCTCGCCCACCATGGGGCTGTTGGCCGCCCCGAAGGCCAGTTGGCTCTGCGCGGGGCCGCCACGCGCCGCGAATGTCCCGCTGGCATCGAGCCGCAGCTCGCCGTCGACATAGACCTTCAGGTCCTCGCCCTCGGTGACTATGCGGTAGAGGTGGAAGTCATCGGTGGTGTCCATCTCGTAGCGGATGTCCTGCTGCGTCCACAGGTCGATGTGGTCCGGCCACAGCCCCAGGCGCTCGTGCGCGACCCCGTTGCTGATGATGACGTAGCTCGACCCCGAAACGACTTTCGCCCGCGCCTCCACAACGATCGGCTCGCCGGGATCCGCGCCCCAGGCGTACCGGTAGTAGTGGTAGTCCCCGGAGACCGTCCCGCGGTCGGCGATGAACAGCGCGCCGTCCACCAGCTTCTCCTCCGTGCGCTCCGATCCGGGGTCCCGGCGCCACGGCGCCTGCGGCGTCTCGCCGCCGGAGTAGACGATGGTCCATTCGTCGGCAGACGGCAGCTCGTCGGGGTCCAGTGCGATCTGGAGGTGGTTCGCGCCCCGCTTCAGCCACTCGGGCCGCACGGGGCAATCGACCCACCCGTCGGCCAGCGTCCCGCTGCCGAGGGAGTGCCGGTTGAGCGTCACCTGCAACTGCTCTGGCCGCGTGACCCCGGGCATCTCCAGGTGCAGCGTGATCGTGGGCTCGCCGCCGGCCTCCCGTGCCCTCGCGAGGTCCTCGCCGATCATGATGTCCAGCTCGAGCGGGCTCCCGGGCGATAGGCTCATCGGATGCGATGGGCCCAGGAGGGGAACGCTCCGGTAACGGTCCGCCCCCGCCAGCCACCGGTTCGGGTCCCCGTCCCGCACGGTGGCGAAGTAGAGCTTGTCCAGCATTGCCAGGCCGTCGGGGTCCCCGGCCTCCCGGAACACCGCTGAGGTCGGGTTGAAGTGATTGAACAGGTGGATGCCGTCGGCGCCGGCGGCCCAGGCGTTCATGGCTCGGCCCCGGTAGCTCTCGACGGACGCCCGGCGGAAGCGGCTCTCGCCCCGCACGCGCGAGTCGCTCAGACAGGGATAGACCGGCACGTCGTATCTGTGGCCGAGCTCGACGCTGTACTCCCACGGGTTCAGGCGGAAGTAGCAGGTGGTGACGAGGAGGTCCACCAGACCCTCCTGCAGCCAGCGCTCGATGTCGAGCCCCATGTCGCGGTCGAACTCGACCGAATCGGCCACGCGCACGGAGACGAGCACCGGCCGCCCGCGCGCCAGGCCGACTGCCTCCGTCATGGTGCGCACGCGCCGGAGGAGCTCGGTCATCATGTCGCGCTCATCCTGGCTCGCCTTGCCGCCGCGGGCGACGCTCGCGAAGTAGCACATGTGCCGGAAGAAGTCCAGCTCCACGCCGTCCACGTCGTAGTTCCGGCACACCTCCTCAATGAACCGGAAGGCCAGGTCGCGGATCTCGGGCCGGGCGTAGTCCACCGAGCTCCAGCGCCCGTACGGGGTGCGCTTCACGTGGTCGCCCACGAGCCAGTCCGGGTGCTCGACCTTGAGGGGCGGGAACAGGAAGTACGGCTTCTCGGGCTTGTGCGCGGCGTCGTGGGTGTCGTTCATGCGCATCGACCACACGACCTCGATCCCCTGCCCGTGCGCGAACTCAACAACGCTCTGCAGCGTGTCGGTGCCCAGGTCGATGAGGTCCTTCGTCATATTCCGCTTGTCCGGCTGGATGCCGAAGTCGGACGGGGAGTGCATCAGCACCGTGCCCGCTTCCGTGCGATGGGTGAAGTTGCTGAAGCCGGCACTGATGGTGCAGTAGGCGATGGTGTCCACGTGCGAGCCCACGAGGCCCGTGGTGCGTTGGGCCAGGAAGCTCTCCACGCCGGCCTCGACGTCCCGTGGGAAGTAGAGGGCGTCGCACCCGTCGTTGTTGGCGATGATGCGGCGCGGGCGATGGGCCAGCTCCCGCCGCATCTCCCGCAGCTGCTCGAGCGAGAGCTTCCCCGTGCCGCCCCCCGGCTGCGCCGACAGCGCGCCCGCAGCCAGGACGGAGGCCGCTGCCGCCAGGAGCAACCGAGACGCACCAATGGCGATGCAGTCCGTCATACCTTCAGCCTCCTGTGCCCCGCGCGCCCCTCC
>JASFTE010000281.1:0-6536 GCA_050114035.1 Armatimonadota bacterium
CAACGGCAAAGGCAAAGGCGGGAGTATGTCGTTGCGAGTCGGCGTCTGGAAGTTGAGCGGCAGGCGGTAGGAACCGCCAGGGATTGCGGGGGCAGCGTGTTGGGTCTTGGTGAGGTGGGGTTTGCGGCGGTCCCCTCCCCACGTCCGCGAGCGCGGGGCAAGGACGGCCGTACGGGGAAGGCGGCGGGGCGGGAGGGTCTACTGATGTGAGATCCCTCTTGAGATAATCCTGACGGATTATCTCGCTCGGGATGACAGAGGAAGCTGGGGATGACGGAGGGGGCAGGGCTTGGGATGACAGGTGGGGAGGCAGAGGCAGCGGGTGCGGAGGCAGTGGTTGGTGGTTGGCGGGCAGGGGAGGCAAAGGCGAACGGCAAGGAATCGGCCTGCGGCCGAAGGGCCGAGGTACAGGCCCTCGGCTACAGGGACGGGAAGCCAAGGCGACGGCGGGAGCCGGCAGAGCGACTCCCCTACTTGAAGGAGACGACAACGGCGGGGCCCGGCGGATGCCGCCGGGCCCTCTCTGTGTGATTGCTGAGGCGCTGGTTGGCCTGGTTTGACGATGGGTGCGGCGAAGGCCGCCAGCGTCACCGCCTGAGAGAGAGGGCGTCGAGGCCCAGGAAGCGGGCCTTCGGGCTGAAGGGCGAGATGAGGTTGGTGTGCGGGATCACAACGCCGTTGTTTATGCGCAGGCCATCGCCGTCGGTGAAGGCGGGTCTGCCCTGGAACAGGAGCGAGGTGGAGAAGACTATGGGCTCGCGCTTGCCGGAGCGGTCGGAGAGGACGGCGTCGAGGCCGAAGTCCACGCCGCGGCTCGGGATGCCGGCGGGGACGGAGGCCGGAAGGAGGACGCCATTGGCCGCGATGATGCCGCCCTTGATCGAGAGCAGGTCGCCATCGAGGAAGCGGGGGCGGTTCACTGGCGGCGCGGTGCCCTCGGTGGAGAACCAGAGGTCCACGTTCGCGCTCTTGAGGAGCTCGAGCAGGGCGTTGGGGTTCTGGACCCAGTAGATGGGTCCGCGGCTCTTGACGTCATCGAGGAACCTGCGGATGCCCTCGACCTTGCCGGTGAAGTGCACGGCGTCGAGGCCGAGGTCGAGCCTGGGCGGGATCCTGTGGGCGGCGAGGAGGGCGGCGTTGGGGAGAATGGCGCCGTTGGTGGCGAGGAGATCGCCGGCCGTGAAGCGCCCGCGCGGGTCGTCGAGCTCGGTGGAGAAGGCGATGAGCGAGGTGCGGGCGTCGTCCGAGACCCAGATGACATCGGCGGCGTCGAGCCCGAGGTCCTCGGCGACGTTGAAGACGAGCAGGAGCTCTTTGTTGCGGCGGAAGATCTGTCCGGTGCCGGTGAGCAGGTCGCCGTCGGAGACGTAGCCGCCGGCGGCGGTGGTGGCTTTCTCGGAGATGAAGTCCTCTTCGGTGGAGAAGAAGACGTCGGCCGGGCGCACGGTGCCCGTGGCGGGCTTGATGGGCTCGAGGCGGGTGGTGGGAGGTCTGAGGACCCTCCCGGACGGCACACGTCGCAACTGGGCGGCGGCCGATGTGACGAGTACGGCGGAGACTACGATGAGCAGAAGCACTGACAGCAGCAGGCTGCGTCGCATGTTGGTCCCTCCATTACAGTATGGCGGCGTGCTCAATGAGGTGAGTAGGCCACACCTGGGCGGAAAAGTCAATCGGGGAGATAACTGAAGGCCGGTCGGCGCGCGTGGCGCCCTCCTGCCGCAGGACGAGGACCTCGCGATTCCTGTCATCGACTCTCAGTCGGCTGATGAGCACAGCGAGGGGAAGGAACAGCACGAGGCGCATGTGCCAGAGCATGAGAGGAGGATCGCCGCGGGGGGACGCGAAGTCCAAGGGCCATGCGTGCGGCGAATCCATCAACCAGGGCGGGGACGATGCTCATCGCGACGCTCATGGCAGTCGCATTCGGCATACGTCTCTTCGCTGCGACGACGGTGCCGATGCCGTGGGAGGAGGCCTGCCTCGTCGAGGTCGCGGGGCAGATCAGCCTCGCCCCGGGCGCCGTCGATCTGCCCATCCATGGCTCAGGCCAGCATCCGGCGGGGCAGTTGTACCTGGCGCGGCTCGGCGCCCTCGTGCTCGGCGGCAACATCCTCGGCTTCCGCCTCATGAGCGTCGTCCTCGGAACGGCAAGCTGCTGGATCCTGTTCGCGCTGGTCCGGCGGGTGTGGGGCACATGGCCCGCCGCATTCGCCCTGTGGCTGCTGTGCTTCAACGGATTCCACATCGGTGTTTCCAGGTCCGCTATCGAGCGCACGTACCTGTTCTTCTCACTTTTTGCCATCTACCTGTTCTGGCGCGCCGTCGGTGAGGGTCGTCCCTGGTACATGGTGGCCGCCGGGGTCGTCATCGGGCTTGGCGGTCTCGTCGCGGAGCACACATTCCTGCTGCTGCCCCTGTTCGCCGTCTACCTGCTGCTGGGAAGGGACACGCGTCCGTGGCTGCGGCGCTGGCCGCCGTGGGTCGCTTTGCTGGCCGCGATCGCCGTCTTCATGCCGTATGCAGTGGTGAATCTCAGCGGGCCCGCCGGGCAGAGCGCGCTGGAGCAGGACTTCCGGTACGACGTCAACAGGTTGGGGCAACCGGGGCTGAGCTACGGCCCACTGGCGTTGTACGTCTCCCCGCTGTACTACACGCTCTCTGAGCGCATATCGCGCTATTCGGTGATGGACGTTGTCAGCGGTGCGCTGCTGCTTGGCGGTGTCCTGCACGCCGTCTTCGGGCGCAAGGACGGCTTCGCCAAGTATCTGCTTGTGGTCTTTTTCGGCTTCTTCGGGCTGTTCAGCATCTTCACCACGGCCGAGCCGGAGTTCAAATGGGCCGCGACGTCATTGTTTGCCGCCGCGGCGCTCAGTGGTCGCCTGCTGCACGGGCTCTGGCAGCGGCGCCCCCTGCACGGCGTCGTGATGGGCTTCGCCCTGGTCTACATAGCCGGATGTGGCATCTGGGTGGCAAACGCGTCGCACAACTGCTATTACGATCCGCTGGTCTCGCCATCGGTCTCAGCGATCCGCGAGCACCAGAGCGCGGAAGTGTGGTATGTGGGGCGGCGACCCGACTACGACTTCTCGGCCGTCGCCGCCGGGCCGCTGTTCCCGCTTCGGTATACGCGGTACTACCTGGTTTCCCATATTGTAGCGGCGCGGCTGGTGAGCCGGGGCGAAGTGGCGCCCGAGCTGTTCCCCCTGTTGGTGCGGCGGGCGGCAGCCATCGATCCCGGCGACCCGGAGGTGCAGCGCCTCATGGAGTTCGTACGGGCTGGGGCAGTGCCGGGGGAAGCGGGGCAGGGCCAAGCGGCCGCGCCAGAGGGGCGAGGCACTGCGCCGGATGACGAGTAGCTGAACCGGGGGCGGAGGGCGCATGGCCGACGAGGCTGGATGGCGGATGCTCGGTTCGGGGTTCTGGGTTCGAGGTTGACGGCAGAGGCAACGGCGGAGACGGGGAGGACGTGTGGCGATTCGGGGATTCATGCACGCTCTGCGTACGCTCACTACGCTCATCGTGGGGCTCTGGGGGGCCTGTGCGGGGCTATCTGGGATGAGGTCGTGGGGGTTGTTGGGAGCGGAGAGTCTGGGATGGTGTCCCCGGGATTTCTCGGAAGCGGGCCCGGGACCATGCCATATGGTTGAGGGTGTGGCGATAAGGAACGGGGACACGGGGCGCGAAGGGCGGTGGGTGCTTGTGGGGATTCTCGGGGGAATGAGGCGCATGGCAATGAAGGTCATCAGAGATGTCGCGTATGCGGCGGAGTATGGGGAGCGGGGGCGGCTGGATGTGCTGCTGTCGGAGGGGGCCGAGGGGAGGCCGGTAGTGATGGTGATCCATGGGGGCGGGCTGCAGGCGCTGAATAAGGAGCGGATGGAGGGGGTGGCGGCGTTTCTGGTGGAGCGGGGCTTCGCGGTGGTGAATACGAACTATCGGCTGCTGCCGGCGCATCCGTTTCCTGCGCAGGTGGAGGACGTGCTGCGTGTATGCGGGTGGGTACGGGAGACTGAGCAGGAGGAGCTGGTGCGGCAGGATCGGAGTCGGGTGGCGCTGCTCGGGGCGTCGGCGGGGGCGTATCTGGCGATGGCCGTAGGGCTGATGCTCGGGAGGGAGGAAGTCGCGGGAATCGTGGCGATCAGCGGCGGGGTCCGGCGGCTGAAGGGGGCGGATGAGGATGATCCGCTGGCGGCGCCTCCGGTTGAGCTGGTGTCGGCGGAGGCGCCGCCGCTGCTGGCGACGCACAGCCGGAACGATGGGCTGGTGGCGCGGGAGCACTCGGTGGAAATCGTGGAGAAGCTGCAGGCGGCGGGCGCGGAGGCGAGGCTGTATCTGTACGATGGGCCCGGGGAGCTGCACGGGATCTGGCGGGACGCGGAGGCGACCCCGGTGCGACTGTTTGCGCACATCGAGGACGTGATCGCGGAGTTCCTGGCGCAGGCGACCGGGAGGCAGGCTCACTGCCCGTGGATGGCGACGTCGGTGATGCTGTTCCAGGTGTTGGCGGAGTTGCCGTGGCACATGATGCGGATGTAGCGTGCCTGGACGGGGCCGCAGTCGCTGGGCTCGGGTGATAGTGTGGCGCCGGTGCTCTGGCCGGTGAAGGCTTGAGCCCACTCGGCGCCGTCGAGTGAGGTCAGGATGTCGAAGCGGTACTGGCGCTCGTTCCCCCTGTACCACCCCACGGAGACGCGGCTCGCCTGTCGAGGACGGCCGAGGTCATACTGGATCCAGTGGCCGTCGCCGTCGGCGGCCCAGCGGGTGCGGAGGTCGAGGTCGGTGGTCTTCTGAGGGGCGTAGGTTGCGGAGACGGAGGCGCTGGCGGTTACGGCGGCGATGGGCAGCTCGGAGGGGAGGCGGGTCCTGACGACGGGCTCGGGCGGGGTGAGCTGCCGGGGGGCGATGATGGCGCCGCAGAGGAGTGCGGAGCCCTCCACGGGCGCCAGGCGGACGTCGAGGAAGCCCTGGTTGATGCGGAGCGGATGGATGAGGGTGATGGCGCTTCCGCGGGCCTGGGTCGGGCCGGAGGGTTCGACGCGGACGGTGACGGGGTCCTCCTGCCCGGAGCCGCGGAGCTCGACGTGGAAGACGCGCTGGCCGGGGCGGGCGCTCGAGGGGGCGCGGATGAGGAGCTGCACCCGATAGAGGCCGGGGGAGAGGCGCCCGCCGGTGATGGTGCGGAGCTGGAGCCGGACGGGTGCGTCGGACTCGATCCCCGTGCGGCAGATCTCGTCCAGCCACGTCGTCCCTCGCCGCCTGCGTGCGGCAGGAAGCGCGTACGTCGGTACACCGGTCTCCCTCTCGCCGAGTCCGATCCAGAGGCGGCGCTCAGGATCCACGTGGAAGGTGCGGTGTCCGGCTCCCTGGGCGAGTGGGTCGTGGCTGGTGGGCTGGAAGTTGATGCGCACGGGCGCGAGGCCGAGGGCCTGGCGCTGGGACTCGAAGTAGGGGAGCCAGCGGAGATTCATGGAGATGGCGAGGGCCTTCTCGCCAGGGCTGATGGCGCACGCGCGGGCGGACGCGACGTAGCGCTCGATGGTGGCTTCGGGGGCGGAGCCCTTGAGTGCCTCACGGGCTCCCTGCAGGTCGCCGGCGGCGAGGAGGGCGCCGGACTCCTGCAGGGCGGACTGGTCCCGGTGGAAGTCGGCCATGAACTGCTCGAGTCCGCGGAAGTACTCGAGTCGCCCGGCGGGTCCGGGGCTGAGGGAGGAGATGTCTATGGCGTGGAGCGTCTCGAGGCGCTCGCGGCACGAGGCGATTACCCGGTCGGCGTCGGTCAGCGGGCGGCTGATGAAGCGGTCGCTGGTCTCGCGGCCGAACTGGGGGGCCCCGCTGATCCAGTCGGTGAGGTAGCGGGCCATCCGGTGACGCGCGCCGGGGCCGAAGGAGCGGGCGGCCATGTCGCTGCAGGTGCGCTCGATGTCCTCGTCTCTCGTTGTGGTCCACACTTGCCGGGCGAGGCTCTTGAAGTAGATGTCCAGCGGGCGGGTGGTCCAGTGGATGATGCCGAAGCCGGCGGCGCGGGACTCGAGCAGGCGCGTGGCGAAGTCGGGGAAGGGCGTGTAAGGGCGACCGATGTATGTGCGGTCGTCGTGGTGCGCCCAGACGATGGGCACGACCGGGCGGTGCTCGCCGACGGCGCGGAGCTGTGCCTGGACCGCGGGCGTCCCGAACTGGATGCCAGTGTCCAGGGGGAGGAAGGCAACCCGCGGAGGCATGAAGGCGTGGGCGGCGGGCATGTGGCCGAAGCCCCAGGTGCCGGTGGCCAGCGTGATGTCCCGGCGACCGGCGGCGTCGAGGATCTTGCGGCATGCCCGGACGATCTTGGCGATGGCGAACATGCTGGGGCTGTTGGCGTCGCCGGCGACCTCGGGATGCGCGGCGAGCGCCCGCCGGTACTCGGCTTGCCAGGCGGCGGGGAAGTCGTCGGCGGTGAGACGGCGCCAGAGCGTCCGGCTGCTGCGGAACCAGATGACGAGCTGGTCGAGCTGGGGGTAGTCGGCGATGAGGGCGCCGATCTGCGTCTCGTAGTA